>CALBTX010000124.1 GCA_937967685.1 uncultured Bacillaceae bacterium
GGATTTGACAGCAAATAAAAAATATTCCTTTTGCACGTCTTTTTTCATATCATTTCCAAACTTCAGGATTAAGGAGGTGTGCTGGGCGTTTGCCTCTTAAGGCAGTCACTAAATTTTCGGCCGCCAATTCTTCCATGGCCAATCTATTTTCGTAAGTGTCCGAACCTACATGGGGCAATGTGACCACATGATCCATTTTTAGCAGAGGATGGTCCGCCGGGATCGGTTCTTCAGCGTAGACATCCAGCCCCGCACCGGCTATTTGCTTCGCTTGCAAAGCCTCAACAAGCGCCTGCTCATCAACTGTTTTACCTCGCGAACCATTGATGAACACGGCCGTCTTTTTCATCAAAGCAAATTCTCTCTTGCCGATCAAATGGTGAGTTTCTTTCGTCAGAGGAGTCATCAAGCATACAAAATCCGCCTGCCGCAACAACTCATCCAACTCACAATATACGGCGCCAAGCTCCCGTTCGGCCTTTTCCTTACGGGAACGATTATAGTATAGAATCGGCATGTGAAAACCCATTTTCCCTCTGTGAGCAATGGCTTGCCCAATGCGGCCCATCCCGATCATGCCTAACGTCTTATGATGAACATCCAAACCGAATAAGTCCCTATCGATCGGTTTCCGCCATCGACCCATTTTCACATAACGGTCCAACTGGCCTATTCTTCGAGCAGCGGCGAGCAGTAAGCCAAACATTAAATCGGCCGTCGTCTCCGTTAACACATCCGGCGTGTGCGTGGCCATCACGCCGTAGCGGCTCATTGAAGGAACATCCAAATTATCATAGCCGACGCTGATATTACTGACCACCTTCAGTTGCGGCGCATGCTTCAACAACTGTTCGTCCACAACCAGCCCATCACCGATAATGCCCTGTACGTCCGCTAAATGATCGTTCAATTGCTCCTCAAAATTCGGATCGGACTTTTCAATAAACACCACATCATACGCTTTTTGCAATTTGTGCATGACACTTTCATCCATTTTGCTGTAGACGATGATTTTAGGTTGCAAGGCACTTTTCCTCCTCTATCAAGTCAGCTAATCATAATGACAGGCAACAAAGACAGCCAACAAGAGCATCAATCCTCATCGGGGCGAACCTCTTCCTATGCGGGAGTATTCACTTGGCCATATTTTAGCGAAAGACCTATTGCTGTTCAGATGACAACTGAGAAGTTCTCATGGCCTGCAGCTCTCCTATTGTAATGGCCAGCAAAATGAGACACACCCCAATCCACTGCCAAAATCCAACAGATTCCTTCAGTACCAACCAAGCCATCAGCACCGCAACAGGCAATTCAACTGAGCTCAAAATGGTGGCCACACCGCCTTTCAGCTGCGGGGCGCCAAGTGTAAAACAAACGGTGGGCACCGATACAAAAAAGGCCAGGGGCAGGGCAAACTTCCATAAACCTTCCGCCAAGGCCCCGGATACGAAGAATGAGGGTGGAAAAAGAATAAAAATCAGAAGAGCGGCTCCCGAGAGCATTATCGGACTTCTTAACCATGGCGTCACATTGGTGGCCAGTTTGCCGCTGACATATATAAAACCGGCAAATGTGAAAGCGGATAAAAATCCAAAAAACAGGCCAAGGGGAGAAAAGCCCTGAAGGCCCTCCTGAAATACGTTGGCTGCCAAAAGCGTCCCAATCAAGATCATGATCAATGATAAAACCATATTTTTGGTCGGCTTTTGGCCATCAAAAATCCAGGCATATAACATGCCCACCCACACGAATTGAAACAATAAGACAATGGCGATGGAGGCAGGAATGGATTGCATCGAACTATAGTAAAAAATTCCGGTCATCCCGTTTAACGTTCCGGCCAACATCAGCAGCAAGACCGTCTTCACATTGATGGCCGTCCATGTTTTACGCCTGAGGAAAGCAACAATCCATAAAAAAAGAGCCCCGAAAAACATCTGGCTGCCCGTTAGTTCACCAACGGTATATCCTTCTGCGTATCCCAAATTAACAAAGGTGGCCAACATCCCGAAGCTGGCCCCTCCGATGAGAACTAACACCCCTGACAATCCACGTTTCATGGTCTCTCTCCTTTTGCAGACACTGACTGACTTCCCGAACGGGTGAAGGGGCAGTCAACGATTTCTTTCAGGCCAACAGCCGTATGAAAAAAGAGCGAAAATTGCCCGCCCCATTAGTACATCACTCCGTCATGTGCATCTTTCAAAAAAGAATGATCGATCATGCTTCTGCCACATTGATATGCTTCTGCCAACGATATATGATTCCCATATTAATTGGGACATGTATTTATTATACTTCTGTTTTGCATAAACTTCCAGAATGAAAAAGACAACATGATGCAGGCAACGCTACTTTTGAACGAGCAAGCGCAGACCGTTCAATATCACCAAAATGGTACTCCCCTCATGGCCGATGACTCCGAGAGGCAAGTTAATGGACTGCGTGAAATTGGCTGCAATCAATACCAGAATAACAGCGAGAGAAAAAACGATGTTTTGCTTCATAATCCGCTCCGTTCGTTGAGCTAAGCCCAGTACGAATGGAACCGTCCTTAAATCGTTTTGCACGAGGATGACATCGGCCGTTTCCAGGGCAGCATCCGTTCCGGCACCCATCCCGATTCCGACCGACGCCACAGCCAAGGCGGGGGCATCGTTCACACCGTCACCGATCATGGCCACAGGACCGTACTTCGCTTTTAATTTTCGAATTTGTGCCACCTTATCATCGGGTAAACAATTGGCATAATAGTCGTCTACACCCGCTTGCCGAGCGATCGATCGTGCCGTCTCCGGGTTGTCACCCGTCAGCATCACCGTATGAATGCCATGCTTTTTCAATTGAGAAATCACTTGCTCCGCTTGAGGTCGGATCATATCCTCCAGAGCAAGCAAACCAACCAGCTGATCGTCACGTTGAAGGCAAACGACGGTCTGGCCATTTGCTGCAAAACGGCTCAGACAGGATGCCGCTTGTTCATCAATAGGTGCATCTATCCATTGACGCTTACCGACTTTCCACACGCTCCCCCGACTTTTGGCCTGCACACCGAAACCTGTTACTGCTTGTATGTCTTGGGGTCGATTAAGTTCAATGGACAGTTCATTCGCTTTTCTAACAATCGCTTCGGCCAATGGATGGGTGGAAAACTGTTCCACTGATGCACTCCAGCGCAACACTTCTTCTTCAGTCAGTCCGTTAAAAGCGACCACTTCTTTCACTTCAGGCAATCCTCTGGTCAGCGTTCCCGTTTTATCCAAAGCGACGACGCGGATGTCCTGCAAATGCAGGACATGAGTCCCCCCTTTAAACAGGACGCCTCTCTTTGCCCCGTTAGACATCGCCGACAGCAAAGCCGGCATGGTCGAGGCAACGAGGGCACAGGGGGAGGCGACGACGAGCAGAACCATCCCGCGATAGACGGCTTCAGCCCAGGTCCAGCTGAAAATGAGCGGCGACAAAACGATCACGGCTAAAACCGCGACCAGGACGATGATCACGTATCTCTGCTCAAATCTTTCAATGAATTGTTGTTGACGTGGTTTGTCTTGCTGTGCACGCTGGATCAGTTGGATCATTTTCTGAAACAACGTCTCTTCATTCGGTTTATCCACCTGGACGAGAATGGCTCCTTGTACATTAACGGTTCCGGCGAGCACAGCATCACCGGGGTGTTTTTCCGCCGGAACGGACTCCCCTGTGATGGCGGCTTGATTGACGGTCGTGCTGCCTTCAGTGACAGTGCCGTCAACGGGAATTCGATCGCCGGGTTTGATCACGACGGTCTGTCCGACACGCAACGCTTGAACGGGGACCATGCGCTCTTGTCCGTTTTCATACAATCGTGCTTCTTCCGGCTGCAAGGCCATTAATTTGGAAACCTCCAGCATACTCTTATTGGTGACGTACGTCTCCAAAGCACCGCTCAAGGCGAAAATAAAAATCAATATGGCTCCCTCGGTCCAATAGCCGATCGCTGCTGATCCGACGGCCGCCAAAATCATTAATATGTTCACATTCAACACTTTATGTTCAATCAGCTCTTCGATGCCTTCTTTTGCTTTGGCATAACCTCCAATCATAAAAGAAGCCAGGTACAAAACAGCAGAAACAGCCGGCCAGCCCAGCGTACTTGTCAACCATCCGCAGATGATCAGCAACCCGCTTAAAACAACGGCGATCATTTCCAGATGGCGCACGATCCAAACTTTAAACTCATTTGAATGATGCAACTGAAACTCGGTCGATTTTCGCGATTCAGTATTTGTCACCATGGACATGGTTCCACCTCTCCCTGGAAAATAAATTCCAAGCGATGACTGCAATTGATAGTAAAAATCATCCTCATTTAATTATAATAAATATTTAATGATAATTATTATAATATAATAAGTGATTTAAGTAAATAGAATAAATCATAGAAAAATCAATTGGTGGAACCCTGTTGCCGAACATAACAAAAGAGCAGAACATGGACGTTGGAGTCCATCTTCTGCTCATTCGTCGGAAAATGATATCGTTCAGACTCTAGTGTGGATCATGAACACTGCCTTTGGTGGCAAACAACTCTATTTCTATGTTGTGCGGATCATGGACGCTGCCCTTGGTGGCCAACTCAGGTTCTACGCTGTGCGGATCATGGACGCTGCCTTTGGTGGCCAGCTCAGGTTCTACGCTGTGCGGATCGTGGACACTGCCTTTGGTGGCCAAATCCACACCAGATGTACTGCCCAATAATGTGCAAGCCACGGCAAGGACCAGAAAAAGTTTCAGAAGCTTATTCATTTATTTCCCCCCTTTCTCTCAAGCTGATGATAGGCATCTATCGATAATTTATAGAAATAACACGCTTGTTTATATTTGCGCGCTCTTTGATAGTAATCACCAAGCTCCTCACCGATATCGATAATATCTTTCAAATATTCATTGTCCCGAAAGAACTGAAAAGTGGCCCGCATCAATTTTTCATAATCGGCATTGCGACCTTCTTTGAGCAGAATTTGTGCTTCGAGCACTTGAAGAAAATGAACATCTGTGTCGTCTTGGCAAAATATTTTTGCCTCAGTCAACACCTCTTTGGCCTGGCTGATCTCTCCCTGCTCCAAATAAAGGGTGATCAACATGCGATATGTCGTCACTATATCATCCACTTGATCCCTTTTCTTTAAATTGAGGGCCAATGTGAAAAACTCATAAGCCTTCGGATAATCCTTTTTCTTGGAATATAGTAAACCGAGATTATGATAGACCCTGTCTTTAATGCCCTTCAGTTCATGGTAATCGACCAAATCCAGGGCTTCGAGCAAATAACTTTCGGATTGAATATAATCTGACGTTTCCCAGTGTAAGACGCCTAACAAATTGTTCGTCCGGGCCGCCTTGACCCATTCCGCCTGATTGGTATACTCATTCAAGGCTTGTTTGGCATACTTGATCGCATTTTGGTAATCGTAGAGAGGGAGCAAGGTTAAAGCAATATTATAGTAAACATCCGCTTTTTTTAAATCGCTTTTTTCCAAAGGGAGCTGTTTCAAATAACTTTGGTAAGCATGCATATATTCTTTCGCATAATAATGTTTCAGTGCTGTCACATAATGATAGAGCGCCTCGATATAAGCAGGCAAATGTTCTGTATAATTTTCGTTGATCAATGGTCGTACATGTGTTTCATACAGCTGAGTGCAGCGATCGTTCTGTTTCAGTTTTAAAAGATAACAGCATTCCAATAAATAATAGTAAATTTCTTGTTCTATCGATGAAATATAAGGATAATGATCGCGAATATGGTGAATGAGATCATGGACCTGTTCAAAATCTTGTTCCAAATAGTGATGCAATTGCCGTAGACTTTCTTCCAAATCCGGGTCTTTATGCCTGTAATCAGTTAAATACATTTTCGGTACGTTCAGCTTTTCGGCCAGTTGTTCCAAAATTTCGGCCGTCGGTTCAAATTGTCCGGCTTCAATATTTCCCATACGGGCATACGAAACAACCCCTTTGGACAACTCTTTCCGGGATATGAGCAGCTCTTTACGCAATTTAATGATTCGCTTTGCGATGTTCAAAGCCATCGCCCCCATGCACAAAGGAATTCTTTAGTAGGTCATTCTTGCTGAAAGAACAGAATTGTCAATTTCGATTTCCAATTTAATGGACTGACCGGAAAAACTTTTCAAAAAATCAACCAGGGGGTACTTCTCAAACAAAAACTTTTTCTTTTTTTGATCATAATCTAATTTGCCCATGGCCGAGATCTCGCTTGATTCTGCTTCATCCTCCCCATCTCCCAAGAGCTCCACCCTCAAAATGACACGTTTACCGGCAATAAAATGCAAGACGGGATTAATATTTAATTTTCCGATGTGAATCATGACAGGATTCTCTTCTTTAAACTGGAGGGATCCCGTCCAGCTCATTTTTGTTTTCATCTTTCGCCTCCTATTTAAGAACTGTTTCGACACTGAGAGCGACATTCCTGCAAGATCATGTAATATTTTTACATTTTTCATTTAAGATATGATGTTTAAGAGATGCATAATATATGCATAAAATATGCAGGCCTGAAATGATGATCGCCTTGGCGCAGGCCTTCACTGTCAAGAAAGAGCGGACGGTCAGATTTCCGCTGACATTTGATTTCCAATGACATTTACTGATAAAGACAGGATCACGATGGATATTTCTGCTTACGATAAGCGCCGTGATTGGTCGGACCAATCCCGCTTCCGATCGGCAGAGCATGTTCAATGGCACATGTGATGTACGCTTTCGCTGTCCGTGTGGCCTCGACAACGGTCTTGCCCTTGGCCAATCCCGCAGCAATCGCCGCCGAAAAAGTGCATCCGGTCCCGTGGGTATGTTTTGTCTGAACGCGCTTGGCAGGCAAATGCAGCATCTCATTGCCGTCGAAAAGCACATCCGTCGATGACTGATCTTCCAGATGCCCTCCCTTCAGGACGACCGTTTGCGCCCCGAGAGCATGAATGCGACGTGCCGCTTCCTCCATAGCCTGAATCGAGTGAATGCCACTCTCTCCCAAAATCACTTCCGCTTCAGGAATATTGGGAGTGATCACCGTCGCCAAGGGCAGAAGATGTTTTCGTACCGCTTCGATCGCTTCATCCTGCAAAAGTTTATGCCCTCCTTTGGCCACCATCACGGGATCAACGACAATATTTTTCACTTGATACGCTTCCAATTTGCGGGCCACCGTTTCTATAATTTCCGAACTGAAAAGCATCCCTGTTTTCACCGCATCCACGCCGATATCGCTGAGTACCGCATCAAGTTGTCCCTCAACCGCTTCCAGCGATTGCGGAAACACCCCGTGCACCCCCAATGTATTTTGAGCGGTGAGTGCCGTAATGACGCTCATGCCAAAAGTATCCAGCTCTTGAAACGTCTTTAAATCCGCCTGAATACCAGCGCCTCCGCCGCTGTCCGAACCGGCGATGGTTAAAGTCCGGTCAACCAATTCATATTCCCTCCCTGATTCATATCTTCTGAGCTTGAAAAAGCAACAGATCTTCTATGATTCAAAACGCAACGGATCGAACATGTCCAAATTGATCTGCGGTTGTTTATGTTCAACGATATCCGCGACAAGCCGGGCATTGATCGGGCTGAGGAGAATACCGTTGCGGTAATGACCGCTGGAAATGATCACCGAAGGGAGATGGGGCAGTCGGCCGATGAGCGGGTATCCGTCTTGCGTGGCCGGTCTTAAACCCGCCCAGCGGTGAAAAGGCTGTCTATTGTCCAGAAACGGAAACAGCCTTCTGCTCCACTTCACTAAACGATTAATCCCTTTTTCCGTGACGGAATGATCAAATCCGGCAATATCTTCCGAGGCACCGCAAACGATCGAACCGTTCGCCTTTTCCAGAACATAGCCCTGACTGGAAAAGACAATGTGCCTGATGTGCTCCGTTTCCTGGCGAAAAGCGCAAATTTGGCCGCGTATCGGAAAAACAGGCAAACGAACTTGAACGCTCTCTTCAAAACAGGACGTCCATGCGCCGCTGGCCACGATACATTGATCGGCACTAAATGCCCCCTTTTCCTCGGTTTGCAGTAAAATGCCGTCCGGCCGGGTCTCGGCAAAAGTGACC
>CALBTX010000125.1 GCA_937967685.1 uncultured Bacillaceae bacterium
ACCTTTGCTTTCCTCTCCGACAAGTTTCAAAATCGCCATTAATACGGGGATCGCACCTATCATCGCCAAGACAGACATGAGCATTGTCATAAATTGTTCTGTCATACTGAAACCGAGCGCCTCGGAATGAATGAGTTGCTGAAACAGTTCATTTTCCGCAAAAAAGGATTCCAAATCGCCCATGACCGAACCATAAGAAGCCCCGAAAATAAACATGCCGACGGCCCAGGCAACCAATCCTGTTCGTTGAATGCGCAACAAAAGGCCAAATGGGTTTCTCAACATGTTCGAGGCGTGTTTTCTGCCAGGTCGAGATGGTAAAAAGCCCGCATCCAAATCACGAATCGCATTTAAATAAAAGGCGAACCCCGTAAGCACAAGTGCCGCAACGACGGTCAGCAACAGTGGACCCCAATGATTTTCAACATAAGCGCGCGATTCTAAAATCCAACCCAATGGGGATATCCAGGAAACCACTCCGTCACCGACATCGCCGATGGCACGAATGAGATATGCAAGCCCTAACACGAGAAACGCATATCCCGTTGCACCGCGAGCATTTTCCGAGAGCTGGGCAAAAACGGCCGTCATCGCCGTAAAAATCATCCCTGTTGCCCCGACCGCCGCGCCAAACACGAGCGAACCTGTCACATCCATACTTTCGATTTGCAAAGCCGCCAAACCCAATCCAAGCAACAGCGCTAAGATGACATTCATTCCTATAGCCACTGCCACTGTGGCTGTCAGATGAGCGAGTCTTCCTGTCGGAAAGGAGCGGACGAGTTCGATTCTGCCTGCTTCTTCATCTGCACGTGTATGACGCACAACAAAAAGAATACTCATAATCGCTGCCGCAATGGCTGTAAAAAGTAACATTTGATGGGCCATCATCGCCCCTAACGTATAATCATCAATACCATAACCTTTGCCGATCATCGCGATCATCGCCGGATTTTTCATCGTTTCTGCCATGGCTTGGCGTTCTCCGTCTTCTCCATATGCACTTTCATAGACGAGGGCCACAAGAATGACAAAACCAACGATGGCAACGAGCCAAATGGGGATCCGCAGCCGGTCACGCCGGAGCATAAATCGGGCTAGTTTTCCTGCATTTTGATTGAGTGCTTTCGCCATCAGGAGCCACCCCCAACTTTTTCTGTTCCTTCATAGTGACGCATAAACAAATCCTCCAAAGTAGGCGGAGTGCTTTCCAGTTTGATGATGCCGTATGGCGCAATATGGCGCATGACATCGTCAAGTGTCTCTGAGTCGACTTGAAAAGATAGCCCTTCCGCACTTTCCGCCACTTCATGAACGCCTTGCACTTCGGCTATATCGGTCACCGGTTTTTTCGTTTTGACTAACAAACTTGTTCTCGTTAAGTGACGGAGCTCATCCAGCGGTCCAGCTTCGATCATTTTGCCTTGACGAATGATCCCGACCGTATCGCAAAGCTTCTCCACTTCGGATAAAATATGACTGGAAAGCAGCACACTTTTTCCCGCTTCCTTCACTTCCAGAACCGTTTCCTGGAAATGCCGTTCCATCAGTGGATCAAGTCCTGATGTCGGTTCATCTAAAATATATAAATCTGCATCGGTTGAGAAAGCGGCAATTAAAGCCACCTTTTGTCGATTTCCTTTTGAATACGTGCGACATTTTTTCGATGGATCAAGCTCAAACTTCTCAATGAAGGCCTCGCGTTTTTTTGGATCGCCATTCCCTCTTAAACGCATCAATAAATCGATCACTTCGCCGCCGGTTAAATTGGGCCACAGATTGACATCACCGGGTACATAGGCGATGCGTTTATGAATTTCGACCGCATCCTTCCAAGCATCCAGGCCGAAAATTTTCGCCTCGCCCGCAGTCGCTTTCAAAATACCAAGCAAGATACGAATCGTTGTCGACTTTCCTGCTCCATTCGGACCAATAAAACCGTAAATTTCTCCTTGATTCACCTGCAGGTTGATACCGTCCAGCGCTGTGAACGGACCGAATTTTTTCGTCACATTTCTAACCTCGAGCACGCTCATTGCTCATCCTCCTTGCTAGCATAAAATGCTCTTTTCAACATCTCTAAATAGGCAAAAAATTCATCAAAATAAGGTTGATAATCGATTCCTTCCGACACATCCAGCTGCTTAAGCTGTTGTTTTAATTCTTGCTCAAATCCCGCAAATACCCATTGGATGAGTTTGATGGCACGTTCCGGGTCGACATCTTTCCGAAATAAACGATAGTCAATATCCTGAAATAACAGCGCTTCACCTTCAGCCTGTAATTGGTCAATTTTTTCTTTTAACGCATCATCCAGATGTTCCTCTTCTTGCAAGGCAGCCCTCGTTATAAAATTTATGGCATTTGGAAATCTCCTTAAATAATCCATTTTGATATAAGAAACCATCTTCCATCGTTCAATTAAATCTTTTTCCGTCATGTCCACACGGTTGAAAAAATTTTCTCTGATCAGTCGCAAACAATATTCGACTAAATATAGATATAAATCTTTTTTATTATTGAAATAGTAAAATAACGTCCCTTTGGCGATACCCGCATTTTTGACTATCTGATTGGTTGAAGCATGTTCAAAACCTTTTTCGGTGAATTCTTTTAATGCGGCGTTAATAATTTTGTTCTGTTTCGCTGTGTCCAATTGATAAAAGGCATCGTTCATCAACTGTCCTCCTCTCTGACCATTGTGGTCAATATCATTATATATCCTCTGACCACATTGGTCAATATATGCTTTAAAAAAAGGATACCCAATATTGATACATGCAACGCATGAGGCCAAAGAAAAAACCCTTTCTGCTTTAAAATGCAGAAAGGGTTGAACGATG
>CALBTX010000126.1 GCA_937967685.1 uncultured Bacillaceae bacterium
AACTGAACGGCTTATGACAAGCGGCAGTATATGCGTAATCGTTCTTGTATTTCTTTACTAAAGAGCGACTACACAGACTTTACTGCGATCAGTAAGGAAAAGTCAGAATTTTGGCAAGCCGTGAGTCAGGATGGAAGGTTTGATACCTTGCGGGCAATCGCCACCAATGATTACGTTTTTGCCGTGAACGAGGCGGTAAATAACAAATTGATGTACTACGCAGGCGTCATGGCAGAGGAATCGGCAGCACCAAAAGAAGCGCGAGTGATCCAATTCCCTAAGGGAGAATACCAAACCATTAGAGACGTCTCGTTTTCAAGTCAACAATATCCAATTTGCCTATGTCTTTTATGAGGACGGTCTGGTCGTCAACGTCATGTATTCGGTTGACGATCCCAAGAAACGAGCCGTTGGTTTTAAGCTTTCTGAGGGGATGGAGGTACCGAAGGAATTAGCGGGAAAATTTAAGTTTGCCAAGCAAAAATCAAAACTGGCCGGAACGATTCGCGGTTCTTTCTTTGTGATCAAAGGGGACTATTAACCGATAAAGCCGCTTAATCCCTTAATAGCTTAATCCCTTAATAATGTAATATGCCCACTCTCCGTCGTGACCGACAGCGTCGGGCCATCCGGTGCAGGTTGTCCAGTGGTTCCTTTTAATACATGATCACCGCTGTTGGATGTATTGACAAACGAAAAATCGGAATGTATCTCTCCGAAATCCGCTCTTAAGTCAAAAGCAAGCGTTTCGGGTTCCTTCGGAAATTTAATGCTCACATCTCCAAACCGGGCATCGATTTGATTCTGACCTTTTAGTTCAGCATTAAGAGAGACGTTAACATTTCCCTCGGCCGTTTTCAGATCGAGCGCTGCATCAACGCTATGAAGAGTGACATTTCCTAAATGAATGTCACCTTTCATGACCTCACCCTGATAACCGTTTAGAACAACATTCCCTTCAGCAGCACTGACATTGAGCCTTTTGGATAATAACGTTTGTTCAGAAGTGAGATCTCCAAACACAGTCTTCAAAGTCAATGTTTCATACGTTTTGTCAGGAATATAGACGTTTAGCTTCGGTTCAGAAATGGCTAAAGAAATTGGAAATTTTTGATCCCGGGCAAGTTTAATCGTTGCCGACTCACCGCTGGACGCCACTTGAAAATCGGTCACCCAATTGTTGCTGTCCCTTCCGCTGACTTCTGCCGTGATGATATTTTGATCATGGGTATGAATGTGGATCTCTGCCGATTGGCCATCAATCGTCAGTTCATTAATCCCTTCGGCTTCGATGGTCTTCTTTAATTCTATTTTTTCGGACTGATCCTTGAAAAAATTGTTAAAACATCCAGCTGCGAATACCGTGAGTATTCCAATGACTAAAACAGTCAGACATATTCTTATAAGCCATTTCATTGTGCAACCTCCGTTGTGTTGACCGTTATCATGAGTTTAACTTGTCACTGATTTTTGGTCCCCGATGAATCAGCTGTCAATCTGTCTCTTTCTCCCCATGATGGCGATGATTGCCAGACCAGCTGTCAAAAGTAAATAGACATAAGTGAGGTCATGACCGTGAATCCCTGTGAAATCCAAATAAGGTGCATTTTGCACCGGACCCATCATCCACCAAACGGCAAATACGGCCTCATAAAGCTTTCTAGTCCCCGCCCATATACCAGCAGCTAACGCTAAAGTAGGGGAAAAGAAAACTGCTGTGATCCAAGCGCTTAGCCAACCCCAATCACCTGCTGCTATGATTTGAAATGTCCCGCCACTCGTGATCAGAAACGAATACGCCGGCAAGCCAGACAGCAAACAATTGCCTAAAGCGAGGACTGTTGGAAAACAGCAGCTGCTCTGTGCGATGCATTTTTTCTCTCGCTCCGATGGGAGTCAACAAAGGGATCGGACATAACCAGATCACAAATAAAAACACTTGCGCTGAATTCAGTGGAACAAATAGGGTCAGCAGAAACAAAATCACCCCTACACCATACCACCAAAGAGGGACGCCTCTAAACATAAGTATTAGTTCGGAACGAAAGATCTGCAAAAAAGAATATTGGCTTACCCCTTGAACAGGCGGTATTTGGACAGTTTCGATATCTCCGGGCTGAGGAATGATCTGCTCTGGGTCCTTGACAGGATCCACATGTGCTTTCGGAACCGATGTTTGCTTTTCCAGAGACATAAGAGAGCCCCTGCGGAAAATCAGGATCGAGATTAGAAATAAGCAAGCACCTATCAACACCCAAAATAAACGTGCGGTGATGTCGTTTGTTGTCCATATGATGCCAGTCCAATCAAACATGAACAGAGATTGTGCGGTTTGATATCCAAAGTTCATGTTCGCTGCGTTCATCGTCGGAAATGTCTGGCGCACTCCGTTCAAAATTTCAGTGAATATAAGTTGAAAGCCGAAAATATCGAACCTCCCAATCCCTGAAAAATTCAGAGCGCTTAGCGCTGTCCACACACCGAAGAAAACGATATTACCTATAACGCCTTTCAGAAAAGGGATCACGTCAAACAATATCGTTAGTGCCGCCAAAACAGATAGTGAGGGTAGAACAATCCATACATAAGGTGAAAGGTAATCACTTAACACAAATTGCGTTTCTTCCCTACGAATATACTGCATCGCAATAAATGCCAGCTCTAAGACGCCGGCCATGACAGCAAGCGTTAAAAAGTTGCTCATCATTTTTGAAAGCAAATATTGGAAGTCGCTCATCGGACTAGAAACGAGAAGCGAACCGACACCTTTTTCTCTGTCTTCGGAAATTTTACCTCTTA
>CALBTX010000127.1 GCA_937967685.1 uncultured Bacillaceae bacterium
TATCTCTCATCCACGAAAACAATATAACATTTGCGTGTTGACAATGAGATTATTTGCAGATATTATAGATAAATATAGTCTATAATGAACGAGAGGGTCTTTCGAAGATATTAACGAAACTGGTGAAGGCAGGAATAGTGGAGTCCTTGCTTCGCATGAACGGCGGATTAATTACAGATAAAACAGGTCTCCAAACTCTTTAAAGGGTTTTAAAATATAAAAAGACAGAAAAGAATGGAGGTGATGACGTTCCGAAGAAGATGTCAAGTTGTCAAAGCCAGGGAAGCCGGTCAAGTCATGTTGCTCGAAGGCATCGCGCACCACTATGCTACTGATTATGAGCAAGTTTATAATAAATTTGTACCGATACGGGTGAGGTGTTTCAATATGTTAAAGACGATTTACGATGAATCCGCCTGGGAAAAAGCCTGGAAGGAAGATCCGACAACGGGGGTAAATATGATGAAAGCAGCCGGGATCGATCCTGCACACGCTTTTGACTCTACTGCTCAAAAGTACAACGAGCAATCGTTTAACGAAGAAGGAAAAAAAAGGACAGCACGCATCATCGGTTGGCTGGAAAAACAAGGCGTTAACTTTAAAGGTGCGTCTGTTTTGGATATTGGAGCTGCCTCTGGCGTGTTTTCGATTCCCTTTGCAGAAAGAGGAGCTGAAGTGACAGCCGTTGAGCCTTGTCTTCCTTTTGCGAAACTGTTGGAAGAAAACAGCCAGAAATGGGCCGACGGCAAACTAAAGATCATCCAGGATCCCTTCGAAGATATTGATATAAAAATGATGGGGTGGGAACGAGCTTTTGATATTGTATTTGCTTCGATGTGCCCGGTAATAGCGGATTGGGAGAGTGTGGAGAAAGTATTGAGCTGTGGCCGGAAGTTTGGTTATATCAGCTTGTCGGCAGGTCCCAGAGAACATAGTCTCACTCGTGAAATATTGCCGCTTCTAAAACATCCATACAACGAACCGAATAAAGCCGAAATGATTTATTTGATCCAACTGCTCTTACTAAAAGGGTATACCTTTCATTCACTCGTCACTCGAGAAATGAAAGTAACGGAAGTGTCCCGCACGGCGGCCATACAAGAAGTTATGAGCCAGCTTAAAATGTATCATTACCCAGTGGATGATGAGACACACGACATCATTAAAGATTACCTGGATCAACATTATTCCACAAATACAATCCCCATACATCAAGGAGGACGATTCGGCAAAGTCCTGATCAAGTTGCAAGATCAAAGCATGTAGTTCGCTTAGAAAGTGTATACAAAGAGAGATTGATATGACTAAAGCTGGATACGACCAAACGTTTTTGCACTAAGTGCCAGTATGCTCGTTTTGTATGTGTACTTTCGTAAACACATTTCGCGCCATTATGGGATATCAAAAAGCTACACCTTTAATCAAACCGTGGTGTAGCTTTTGATTTAACTGTTTATCGTATCGACTTGTGTTACTCAATCGTCACACTTTTGGTTAAATGACGCGGTTTATCAACTTCACGGCCAAGGGCCAGAGCCGCATAATAAGCGATTAACTGCAAGGGGATGACAGTGACCAGCGGTGTCAGCAATGGATGAACTTTTGGCAGCACCCAGGCATCGCCCGGTTCACTGATGCCTTCTGCGGCAAGCACACAAATGTTGGCACCGCGCGAATCAAGCTCCTGGATGTTGTTACGCATGATCGAAGCAGTCGATTCATCGGTGATGAGGACAAAAACCGGTGTCCCTTCTTCAATCAAAGCGATCGGGCCGTGTTTAAATTCACCCGCAGCATAGCCTTCCGCCTGAATATACGAGCTCTCTTTCAACTTCAAAGCACCTTCCAAACAAACCGTATGATCCAGCTGCCGGCCGATGAAAAAGCAACTTTTGCCACCCTTCAAAAACTGATGGGCAATTTGTTTGGCTTGATCTTTCAATCCTTGCAATGTTTCCATTGCCCTGGAGACTTTTTGCAGTTCATAAAATACGTCCAGGCCAGTTTGCAGACTTTGGCGTTCAGCCAAATAAGTGGACAGTATGGCCATCACAGCCACCTGTGCCGTATATGCTTTCGTGGAGGCTACGGCCATTTCCGGACCCGCATGTGTCAACAGCGTGTAATCGGCTTCGCGATACAATGTGCTGCCTTCAACATTCGTGACCGCCAATGTAGGATGTCCGAGCTGCTTCATGTTGTTAAACACGCCCACTGAATCTGCCGTTTCTCCGCTTTGGCTGATGAAAACAAACAAAGAATCCGCTTCAATCAATGGTTGACCATACAAAAATTCGGAAGCAATATGAACTTCAGTCGGGATTCGGGCCACCTGCTCCAAAAGACGCTTCCCGGCCAATCCGGCATGGTAACTCGTTCCGCAAGCCACGATGTAAATCCGTTTGGGGATATGCATATGGTCCAAATGATCCCCTGCACGCAGCTGTCCGTCCTTGTTCCGATATTCTTTAATTATGTTGCGGAGAACGGTCGGCTGCTGATCAATTTCTTTGAGCATGAAATGTTCATAATTGCCCTTGTCCGTAGAGCTGGCATCCCAGTTAACCGTATATGTCTGGCGATCAATCTTTTGGCCCTTAAAGTCCTTAATCTCTACGGCATCACGGCTGAGAATAACGTATTCCTTATCCCTCAGATCTTTGAACTGATTGGTGACGTGAATCATGGCCATCGTATTGCTGGCGACCATATTTTCATGCCCATGTCCGATGCCTAACACCAGCGGACTTTTATTTTTAGCCGCATAAAGTGTATCCGGATCTTGAGCATCCACTAAGACGAGAGAAAATGTGCCTTGCAGTTCGTTTAGCACCCGGCGAAAAGCCTTTTCGACATCCATACCCTGATGTTGAAAGTATTCCACCAGTTGGACGATCACTTCCGTATCGGTTTCACTCATTAACTTCACTTCAGGAAGATATTTTTTCTTTAATTCTGCATCGTTTTGCACCATGCCGTTATGGACGAGAACAAATCGACCAGAGCGGCTTTGATGGGGATGGGCATTCATCCGATTCGGCTTTCCGCGGGTCGCCCAGCGGGTATGCCCAATCCCTGCTGTCCCAGTCAGCTTTTCCGCTTGAATGCTTTGTTCCAGATCCTGAATTTTTCCTTTTTCCTTGTACACCGCGACACCGTTCCCCAGAATCGCGATGCCGGAAGAATCTCCTTGATATTCCAGTTTCTTTAAACCTTCCAAGATTGTCTCCTTGGCATTACGCTCCCCAATATAACCGACTAAACCACTCATGAAAAAGGCCTCCTATCCCAAAGATAGGGGATCTGGTGAACCTTATTCAGTTAGAAAAAAGGGGAAATCCCCTATCTTTATGCGTTATCGTGTCCTAGCCGTATCGTATTTTTCAGCATAAGGTCACCCCTATGTTTTGTATACGACTTAACTGCCGCGGCCAACGGCAGGGAGGCATCCGCCGATCGTTCGATAAACCTCCTCCTCGTCAACTAAGGAGCTCATCCTTAGTTCAGGCGCTTTCGCAGTTAAATCTGACGATCCTCCTTTCCTTTCTTGAGTGAAACACCAATATGAAACTAACTATATCACATTTCCAGTCTTCGTCAATCATTCCTTTTTTCTGACGAATATGGGCACCATTCATTATATTTCTTGGGAAATAAGTCGATGATTGATTTTATTTTACAGGAATCACCGGAATACGTTTCAAAATATGCAAAAAGGGGCAGTCATGTGCCCCTTGTTCCCAAATCAACCTTCCATGCCCAATTCTGCTTCAACCACTTGAACAATGTCCTGCAACCAATGGTCCAAACGTTCTTCATCCTCCGCCTCGGCCATAACACGTACGACAGGCTCTGTCCCGGATGGACGGACAAGCACCCGGCCTCTTCCTTCCATTTCGTTTTCCACTTCTTGAATCTTTGTTTTCACCCTGTCGTTTTCCAGCACGGCATGCTTATCTTTGACCTTAACGTTGACCATTTTTTGCGGGTATATATGCAAATCACGAACCAGTTCAGATAGCTTCTGTTCCCGTTCTTTCATCACTTGAAGCAATTGCAGAGCCGAAAGCAAACCGTCACCCGTGGTGTTGTAATCGAGGAAGATGATGTGCCCGGATTGTTCTCCCCCGAGGTTATAATCGTTTGCCAACATATGTTCCAATACGTAACGGTCGCCGACTTGTGTCGTTTGCACCTTTATACCGTGATTTTCCAAAGCCTTATGAAAGCCCATATTGCTCATCACGGTGGCCACGACTGTTTCGTTTTTTAATATTCTTTTTTCCTGCATCAGCTTGGCGCATACATACATAATTTGATCTCCATCGACAAGTTCCCCGTTTTCATCCACGGCAATGAGACGATCGGCATCCCCGTCGAAAGCTAAACCGAGATCGGCATTCAATTCTTTCACTTTTTCCTGCAAAGCTTCAGGATGGGTGGACCCGACATGTTGATTAATATTGAGACCGTCAGGACTCGTTCCAATCGTTGTAATTTCCGCTTCTAAATCTCCCAACAGTTGCGGGGCCAACGAAGAAGCCGCTCCGTGAGCACAGTCGATAACAATATGCATGCCTTCAAAGTTGTGGGTGATCGTTGATTTTAAATAGCTGAGATACTTCTGGGTGCCCTCAAAATAATTGCTGACACTGCCTAATCCTTCCCCCACCGGACGGGGAAGATCGTCATTTTCCTGATCGAGCAGCGTTTCAATTTCAGCTTCTTGAGCATCCGTTAATTTGAAGCCGTCCGCGCCAAAAAATTTGATGCCATTGTCGTCAAACGGGTTATGGGAAGCTGAGATCATCACGCCCGCCTGTGCTCCGACGGCTTTCGTCAGGTAAGCCACCCCGGGCGTGGTGATCACTCCGAGACGCATCACTTCGACACCGATCGATAAAAGCCCGGAAATTAAGGCACTTTCAAGCATATGACCTGACAAACGAGTATCACGCCCAATCACTACTTTCGGTTCTGTCATTTCCTTCGTCAGGACGTAACCTCCGCATCTTCCTAAGCGAAAAGCCAATTCGGGGGTGAGTTCACGATTGGCGATACCGCGCACACCATCTGTTCCAAAATATTTTCCCATTCTGTTAACACTCCTTCGTCATCATCATCCACTTCTGTTTTCCAGCGAATGATGCTTACTCTTTCAATACCTGACTTTTCGTCGATCCTACTGACCGTTTCGTTCATCGATTTTGATTTTAAGCGGAATGTCTTCCGGAGAATATGTCAAATATTGCGGAAGCTCGACCGTCGCTGATATCGTGTGTTCACCCGTGCCGACGTCACTGACATCCACAAAAACGACAATATCTTTGTCAGACAATGCATCCACACGTTCTTCGGTGCCATATATACTTAAGCTGATCTCTCCTGAGGATGGATCGATAAACTCGAGCTCATGATCGTCCGCCAATCCTCTGATCTCGATGGGAAGACCGGAAAACAATCGTTCTCTCGTTGGGCCAACCTTCACATCCACCTCGATGGAAGCAGGATCTGTCTTTTCCCAAGCAGACTGTTGAGCAATGTCCATTTCCAGCGTCCGTGAAGACGTGATCTCTGATAAATCTATACTTTGCTCAATTTGATCAAGGTTGGCCAGCTCCTCTTCCGAGGCAAACACTTCAATCTCGTCAACGTTGCTTTCCACTTCTTCCAAACTGAGGCCGTCGGGTAGCTCTCCTTGAAGATTTAATGCCAATGGAACATTTGCACTCGGACTGGTCACCGGTACCTCCACTTCAACGGTTGCCGGACTGATTTCTACGTCGAGTGTGCGCCCCTCTGCATCGATCGCTTCTAAATCAACCTCTTCCACAATCGTTTCCTTGCTTTCGTCAAGTTGGACCACGCCCCTGACAGCATCCATTTGTTCCAAAATCGACACCGGGGCAATGACATGCACTTCTTCCGGAGAAACGACCGGCTTTCCAAGTGTATACCCTTCAGGAAGTTCTCCCTCCAGTTCAATATCCACCTGGACGGGGCGAGCCTCTTTTTCTTCCAAGACAACACGAATTTCCTTCGGCAGAATACGCACGTCCACTTCCGCCGGAAAACCTTCGTGCTGCAGCTCAACCATATGCTCCCCCGCTTCCAATTCCGTCAAATCAGCATATATGCGGTAAGAATCAGATCGAAGCATACTCGCGTTCAACAATGATCTTCTTCCAGACAACAAGAGCTGCACCGTGTCTTGCATCTCTATTAAGGAGTATAACTCTTCATCATAAATGGGTTCTACGGGGACATTTTCAATGGTCATCTGCTCTTCTGTTTGGCTGACATTCGTTTCCGGGGTTTCATCGAGAGCAACGACTGTCCATAACAACAAGGCAATCAGAAAGGCCACTCCCTTCATCACCCATTTATTATTCAAAAACTTATCCACTTCTCTTCCCCCTTCCCAAGAAAGAAGAAGTCATAAGCGGCTCTTCTCCCAACTCCTTGCTTAACAGATTTTCCAATTCCTCTGCCGATAAATCCCGGTGCATCTCTCCATTCTTGGAAACAGCGATTTTTCCGGTTTCTTCAGAGACAACGACGGCCAGACAGTCCGTCAATTCACTCAACCCTAACGCGGCGCGATGTCTCGTGCCCAGCTCTTTACTGATAAAAGGATTTTCTGATAAAGGCAAGTAACATCCCGCAGCCATCACTTGATTCTTCTGCACAATCACAGCGCCATCGTGCAATGGGGTGTTGGGAATAAATATATTAATCATCAGTTCCGATGTGAGTTTTCCTTCAATGGATATGCCCGTTTCGATGTAATCGTTCAGCCCCGTCTCCCGTTCAAACACAATGAGTGCCCCTATGCGTCGTTTAGCCAGGTATTGCACGGCTTTCACAGTATTGGTCACAGCTTCTTTCAACAGGCGATCGTCCGGTGACGACGTTCTGGCGAAAAAACGGCCCCGGCCTAATTGCTCCAAGGCACGTCGCAGTTCGGGCTGAAAAATAATGATGACTGCCAGCACCCCGTAAGTCATCGCTTCGGACATAAGCCAGGACAACGTATCCAAACCAAAAAAACTGCTCACCGCCCAGCCGCCTATAATGACCATGATGCCCTTCAGAAGCTGAACGGCCCTTGTACCCCTGATCAAAGTCATCAGCTTATAGATGACATACGTCACTAATAAAATATCAATGATTTCGATAATGTAATCTGTAATGGAAAACTCCTGTAGAAATTCTTGGATGACAGTCCAATCCACGACCGCCTCACCTACATTTCTATCGATTCGCTGATCAAAGTCACCCCGCCTGACAGTCTTCGGCGATCCGTCAATGTCGGAACAATTGTTAAAACCTACAAAGTTCATTATAGTATATTTATGCCGGCCTGTCCCTTAAATTTGAAAGGAAGCTTAAAATGCATAAACAGTCAGGAGGATATCAGTGATTTTCATTCAAGTCATTTTGCCCACCCTCATTGTTTTCGCGGCAGGATTTTTATTGCAGCGCAAAAGGCAGTTGAACATCGGTTCGATTTCGACGGTAGCTATGTATATTTTTATTCCTTGTTTGATTTTCCGGACATTATATCAAACTGATATTAATTTGCAATATGCGTATATGATCGTTTTTGCCATTGTTCTATTTATGTTGACGGTTGCGCTCAATAAACTTTATGTCAAAATCAAAGGATTGCCTGCTTCGTATGAAAGTGCCTACATACTGAGCACGGCGTTTATGAATATTGGCAATTATGGCTCTCCAATCATTTTATTAGCCTATGGCATCACCGCCTTTGATTATGCGATTTCTTTTTTTGTCCTTCAACAAATACTTATGAACTCCTTCGGCCTCTATTATGCGGCCCGGGGACAGCTCGCTTATCAAGAAGCGGTGAAAAAAGTTTTTCAGGTCCCCGCCTTCTACGCCGTGATGATTGTTTTTATTTTCAAAGTCTTCGATTTAGAGATGCCCGAAAATCTGTTCACGGTGATTGACTTGCTGGCCTCAGCGGCCATTCCAACGGTGATGGTCATCCTCGGCATGCAGCTGTCCATGATCAAACTACAGGGATTTGGTTGGGGCGAGGTGACTTACGCCACATTGCTGAAGTTGGTGGGCGTCCCGCTGGCTGCATACGGATTGACCTTGCTGTTCCCCTTCGATCCCCTGTTGCAGAAAGTATTGATTTTGTGCACGGCCATGCCTTCTGCGGTCGTGACAACGATGTTTGCCGTACAATTTGACGCCCATCCCGATCTGGTCTCAAGCACAACGTTGATTAATACTGTGGCCAGCATCGGAACGATCACCGTGTTACTGCTGATCCTCGGTTAGGACAGCGCTCATAAAATCGGTGAAAGCAGCCTGGAGATCGACTCCTTGAACTTAATCACAGTTGAACGTCTGGCATACATGTCGGGCGTCAGTTCCCTGCTTCTCAGCAAATCTGTTTCAAAAATATGATGCAGCTCTTTCGCCACCGTGCGATCATAAATAAAAGCATTGACCTCGAAGCTTAACTTGAAACTGCGCATGTCAAAGTTGGCCGTGCCGACCGAAGCGATCAAGCCATCGACGACGATCGTCTTGGCGTGTAAAAATCCGGCATCGTAAATATAGCTTCTCACGCCCGCATCCAATAAATCCCCGATATAGGAATAGGAAGCCCAGTAAACGAACATGTGGTCCGGTCGGTTAGGAATCATGATGCGTACGTCTATGCCGGACAATGCGGCGATTTTAAGCGCGTGAATCACACTTTCGTCAGGCACGAAATACGGCGTCTGAATGTAAATCGTTTCTTTCGCGGAATAAATCATGCGGATAAAACCGTTTTTGATTTGTTCCCAATCCGATTCCGGTCCGCTGGAAACGATTTGGACGGCCGTTTCTCCGAAAGCGTTCTTTGGCGGAAAATAGCGCCTGTCATGCGTCAGCCTGTTCTCCGCAGCACTGTTCCAGTCGAGATAAAAGCGGAATTGCAAATGGTCGACGGCGCTGCCCTGTAATTTGAGATGGGTGTCTCGCCAAAAACCGAATCTTTTGTCCAGTCCGAGATATTCATCCCCGATGTTGAATCCCCCGACAAACCCGTATCGTCCGTCAATGATGACCATTTTGCGATGGTTCCTGTAATTGATTCGAAAGTTTAAAACCGGAATTTTCGACGGGAAAAAGGCGGCCACTTCACCCCCCGCTTCAATGAGCGGACGGAAAAACTTGGACGAAAGCCGGTATGAACCCGTATCATCATAAAGGACACGGACCTCAACCCCTTGTTTTGCTTTTTCTGCTAAGGCCTGAATGATCTTCCGGCCGATCCCGTCATTTTTGATAATAAAATATTGCACATGAATGTGATCTTTCGCCTCGGCAATACATTGCAGCAAGGCTTCAAATTTGGCGTTGCCCGACGTATATATATGCACCTGATTATCCTGGGTCAGCAAGGCATGGGCATTGATCAAATTCATGTAGATCAAATCGTCGTAAGCAGACATACAGGATTGCTTGTAAGGAAATGCTTTGCGGTCCAGAAGATTTTTTTGTTCTTCAACCCGAGTTTGAACCATCTTGCGGTCGGCATCGGTAATGTGGAAAATTTTTCTGCGGCTTAAATTCTGGCCGATCACTAAATAGAGCACGAAGCCGATAACGGGCAGAAATAAAAGCACCAAAACCCAAGCCCAGGTGGCAGCGACATTGCGTTTCTCCAAAAAAATAATGACAGCAGCCAAGAAAATATTTAAAAAGAGTACGAATGAAAAAACAATCGTGATGATGTCCATGTCCATCCCCTTCGCCCAGCCTCATCAATCCATAACGAATTTTATATCACACAAAAAGTGTAAATCAATCCATCAATGAACATCATAGTGAGTGAAATGAGTATAACTATAACACATATGTTCATTCTACACCAAAAATATATGCATGAGGAAATGGAGGCCTTTTCGACGTTGAATAGCTCAATGCATCTACACCAGCAAGCGATGGACATGCTTGGAAAAACAAGCCGAACATTTGCCATCCCCATTTCTTATCTTCCATCAGGTTTACGGGAAGCTGTGACATCGGCCTATTTGTGCCTAAGGGCGATCGATGAAATTGAAGATCATCCCAGGCTGACGCATGAAAATAAAACAAAACTGCTGCGTGCGCTCAGTCATTTGTTGGCCAAACCGGTCACCCGTCCTGCCTGGCGAACTTTTTGGCACCCGTTCCAAACCGAGTTACCTGAAGTCACCTTGCGTCTGGCCGATTGGCTCGCCATTTGTCCAGCGTCAGTCAGGGCAAACATCATCCAAGTCACAGCAAATATGGCATTGGGAATGGCCCGCTGGGTTGAGAGAAAGTGGTGCATGAAAGACCAGAAAGATTTGGACGAATACACATTCATCGTTGCCGGACAGGTGGGACTTTTACTGACAGATTTATGGAAACACGATGACATCCGGACCGATCCCGAATTGGCCATTGCCTTCGGGCGCGGTTTGCAATCCGTCAACATCTTGCGCAACCGCGAGGAAGATCTGGCCCGCGGCGTCGATTTTTTTCCCGACGGATGGCAAGCAAAAGATATGTATGTTTACACGCGGAACAACTTAGACCTGGCCAACCGTTACATCAACGGCCTGCCTCCCGGGCCCATCTCCCATTTCTGTCGAATTCCGCTTGCCCTTGCTCACGGAACCCTCCAAGCATTAGAAGAAGGCAAGTCTAAACTGAGCCGGGCCGATGTGCACAACATCGTGATGTCCACGACCAAAAGTCATCATCTTCCTCACTAATCATGCTCATGTCTTTTGACAAATGACCTGTAATCCCGCTTCCTTTATGGTATTTTTAATGTAGGGCTAAAAAGAATGTAGGGCTAAAAAGTTTACCTGGGGAGAGGATCAATTCGTGTGCGGACGCTTTACGCTCTTTACCGATTTGGACGTCATCTTAAAACAATTCCATGTCGGCAGTATTGCCTTTGACGGCTATGAAAAACGTTACAACATTGCTCCCGGTCAACCCGTCTTGGCCATCGTCAACGATGGCCGCGAAAATCGGATCGGTTACCTCAAATGGGGGCTCATTCCTTTTTGGGCCAAAGATCCGAAAATGGCCTACCGTTTGATCAACGCCCGGGCCGAAACGTTGGCTGAAAAAGCATCATTTAAACATGCGTTTAAAAAAAGACGGTGTATCATTCCCGCGGATGGTTTCTATGAGTGGAAGAAGACAGCGGAACAAAATCAGCCTTACCGAATCAAGTTGAAATCCGATGCGGTATTTGGTTTCGCCGGCTTATGGGAGCGCTGGACAGATCAATCCGGACAGGAAATCCATACTTGCACAATCATTACCACACAGGCCAATTCCGTGTTGAAAGATCTTCACCACCGCATGCCGGTTATTTTAAATCATGAAGAAGTCCATATCTGGCTGGACCCTTCTATTGACGATCCGTACCTGTTAGCCGATTTACTTGACCCCTATCCTGCCCACGAAATGCACGTTTATCCGGTCTCACCGGCCGTTAATTCAGCAAAAAATGACCGGCCGGATTTGATTGAGCCTATGTCCCGATGACAGTTTTCGAAGCGTTGACGCTGATGATTGCGTTCGGCACTTTGATATTTTTGCTGTCAAGACGGAAATAGACCTCCCTTGAGTTGGTCGCTCGACACGGGGAGGTCTATACCCTGAGAGCCGCCCCCTTTGAAGGGGTACGGTGTTCACCTTTCAGGATGACCGGGCGCATACGTATCGGTCATGCCTTCCCCCGTCTTGGACCGCTTGAGGTCATTGATGCGGTCATTTCGATTTGTTTCGATAAGCGCATTTCTGGACATATGTTTGATTTTTTTGACCATATCTTCTGTCTCTTC
>CALBTX010000128.1 GCA_937967685.1 uncultured Bacillaceae bacterium
GCTCACTCCCTAGAATGTACTAACCTCCTGAACTAGCATGTACTAACCTCCTGAATCAGCACAAGTATCCCCTTCAAGTTTCGCCCCTCCCCGGGCTATTTTCAACGTTTTTCTTGTGTCACTTTCTCATTCAAGGGCAGGTCGTTACGGACGAGATCGGCGAATGATTCCCGTTGCACCACCAATTTGGCTGCGCCATCCCGAACGAAGACAACAGCCGGTCGTCTGATGCGGTTATAGTTATTGGCCATGGAGTAGCCGTAAGCCCCCGTGCAAAAAACAGCCAGCAGATCACCCGACTTCAGCTCAGGCAAAGCGATATCTTTAACCAAGATGTCTCCTGATTCGCACAATTTGCCGGCGATCGTGTAAGTTCTCTGTGCCGCTTCATTCATCCGGTTGGCCACGGCTGCTTCGTACTGGGCTTGATATAAAGCGACGCGCAAATTATCGCTCATGCCGCCGTCAACGGCCACATACTGTCTGATCCCAGGCACTTCTTTCTGAGAACCGACCGTATACAATGTCGTCCCCGCATCACCGACAATACTTCTGCCGGGTTCAATCCAAACTTCCGGTACAGACGCGCCTCTGGCCGACCATTCCTCCCGTACCGTCTGGCAAATGACCTCGATGTACTCCTTGATCTCCAACGGAGAATCTGCTGCGGAATAACGAATGCCGAAACCGCCTCCGACATTCAACACTTTAAGCCGCCAGTTCAAGTCATCTTCAATGCCGTCCAAAAAATTGGCGATTTTACGTATGGCCACACGAAAACCTTCCGTGTCGAAAATTTGGGAGCCGATATGGGTGTGCAAGCCCAGCACCTGATAGTACGGCAGTTCCAAGGATTGTTTCAGCGCCTGCAACGCCTGTCCACTGCCCAAATCAAAACCGAACTTGGAATCTTCCTGACCGGTGGAAATATATTCGTGTGTATGAGCTTCCACCCCGGGGGAGATGCGCAGCAAAATGTTGACTGGCTGTTCCCTTTCGGCCGCCAATCGATGCAGTAAATGCAGCTCATGGAAATTATCCACCACAAAACAGCCGATGTTCGCCTCAAGAGCCATGTCTATTTCTTCCAACGTTTTATTATTGCCGTGAAAATGGATGCGTTCCGCGGGAAATTGCGCTTTTAAAGCGGTGTACAACTCTCCCGCGGAAACGACATCCAGCGAAAGCCCTTCCTCATCGGCCAGTTGAAACATGGCAATACTGCTGAACGCCTTGCTGGCATAGGCCACTTGCGCCTTGATACGCTGCTCTTTGAAAGATTGCATGAAAGCCCTGCTTTTCTGACGAATAAAGGATTCATCGTAGACAATCAGCGGGGTGCCGAATTCCTCGGCTAATAGAACCGTATCACATCCTCCGATTTCCAAGCGGCCTAAATGGTTGATCTTGCTTGTTCCGTGTAAATACATGTTCGCCTTCTCCCGTCTATCCGATTAGATAAAAAAATGATAACACACTGAGCCTGAAGTGACAATTTCATTGCGTCCTTTTCGAGTACTCGTTCGTGTACTTGGATGAAATTCACCCTTGCTTGGACCGCGATTGTCTCGTTTTATTCTGGGGATGAACAAAGCTCGGCCTCGTTTTCGTCATCCCGCTGGTGAACCGTAAAACGACACTCAAAAAGGCCTTCAAATTAAAAGGAATCAACGGCCACATATACGGTGCCCTCACCGATTTCATCATCGTTAAATAAATCATAAAAACGGTGCAAGTGACAACAAATCCGCTCACTTTAAAGAAAAAGACGGCAAATAATATCACATAGCGAAAAAATTTATTGGCCAAACTTAATTCGTACGATGGGGTGGCAAACGTGCCGATCGAAGCGATGGCGATATACAAAATCACCTCAGGAAGAAAGAAGCCCACTTGAATGGCAATTTCTCCGATCAGGACCGCGGCAATCAAGCCCATGGCCACGGCCAAAGGCGTGGACGTATGAATGGCCGCCAGGCGCATCAAATCGATGCCCAGCTCAGCAAAAAGAAATTGCAGGAAAATCGGGATATTGTAGTCATCTTTTGAAGGACCGATAAAGGAGATAAAATCAGGTATCAGTTCGCTTTGCATGGCAAAGAGCAGCCATAAAGGAGGCAGGAATAGCGAAACGAAAATGCCGACAAAACGGATTAAACGGATAAACATCCCGACCATCGGTGTGTGGCGAAATTCTTCGGCATGCTGGATGTGGTTGAAGTACGTTGTCGGCAAAATGATGACACTTGGCGATGTATCCACCATGATGACGGCGTGACCTTCATACAAATGAGCCGCAACCACATCGGGCCTCTCCGTAAAGCGGACCTTAGGAAAAGGATTGTATCCCTGGTTGACGACAAATTCACCGATGGCTTTATCCGTCATCGGAATGCCGTCAATCTCAATTTCGTTGAGGCGGTCTTTAATTTCTTGAATCAAATCGGGGTTGGCAATATCCTTGATGTAGGCAATACAAATATCTGTTTTCGATCTTTCGCCAACCTGCTGCATCTCCATGCGCAGCCGCTCGTCCCGGATTCGGCGCCGAACGAGCCCCGTGTTCATGACAATACTTTCTGTAAACCCATCCCTCGATCCGCGAACAACCCTTTCCGTGTCCGGTTCTTCCGGCGTTCGGCCCGGATACGCGCGCACGTCAATAATAAAAGCTTTTCCCCAAGTGTCGCCAAAAATGACCATTAACCCCGTCAACAATTCATCGACCGCTTCGTCCATATTATCCGTTACAGTGACTTGCATATTAATTAACGATTCGTCTAACAACTGCTGGAAGGCGCCAAAATTGGACAAAGGTTTATCGACGAAAGAGATTTGCCGCAAAATTCGAGACATCATTTCTTCGTCGGCTAAACCGTTGACAAAATAGGCATGGATGTACCGGTTGCCGATCTTGTATTTGCGCAGCACAACGTCGTAATTTGTACCGATATCCAAACGTTCTTTTAAATATTGATACGTTTTATCGACGGATTTATCGATTTTTACTTTTTCTTTCGCTGAAGTACTGCTCATCTTAAGCCACTCCGTTCTAAAATCATGTTAACTGCTTTTAAAGTGATCGGCGCACCCAGATGAATATCATCTCTTCCCTGCATCTTGCCGATATCTCCGATCCCGATAATCAAAGGAATGTTCAGTTGGCCGAGAACATCCACGGTATCTCCGTAAACACGTTTTTCCTTGAACGGATTCTTGTTGCCGTATTTGTCCACCCCCGTGCTGACCACTTGGCCTCGAGCGTCGATGGACAAGTCGATATGTGTTCCCCGGACCATCCCCGTATTGGAAGCAACAGCAATAGCCCCCAGCACACGTATGCGGGGATGACGCGCCACATAGCACAAGACCCGTTCCCCCTCGCCGAGGCCCATATGGCCGTTATCGTCAAACATGACCAAAACCGGATCACCCTTGGCCCGCAAGATCTGTTCCACTAATTCCTCTCCGGTCAAATGTGTCGGATTGCCGCTGGAGCGGGAGATACACCGCCCGCCGATATCGGCGGCCACTTGCTGAATCGCTTGGGCAGCCACATCATCTCCGTCAGTGATCAATATGACATTTTTTTGACCATTTTCCGACATGGGCATCCCTTTCCACCGCTTGAAATCCATACCTTCATCGTGTCTGATCCTGTTTGCCGCAACATGCCATACAAAAATGTGCAAACAAAAAAGATCCCTCGTTTCATGTAGTATGTTCTTCTTAAGGTACGAACATCCATTGATGACCGAAACGACATAAAAAAACCTTCAATCATTGCTTTGGCAAAAATTGAAGGTCGTTCGCAGGGACGCTCCGCTTAAGGGTCAGCCCAGTTCCTCACGGATACGGTCCAATATTTTCTTTTCAAGCCGAGACACCTGCACTTGGGAAATGCCCAGCCTTTCAGCCACTTCAGATTGGGTCTGATCTCTGAAATAGCGAAGATAAACAATTAACCGTTCCCGGTCACTCAACGAGGTGATCGCTTCCTTCAAAGCGATTTTATCAAACCATTTCTCCTGTTCATCGTCAGAAATCTGATCCATTAAAGTGATCGGATCGCCGTCATTTTCGTAGACGGTTTCGTGGATGGAAGAAGGCGTGCGCATCGCATCTTGAGCAAAGACGACATCCTCAGGTGTCAGGTCGAGCCGTTCGGCCACTTCGCTGATTTTTGGCTGCCTGCCCAACGTTTTGGACAATTCGTCTTTCGTCCGCCGAATGCGGTTGGCTGTTTCCTTCAGGGATCGGCTGACTTTTACCGTGCCGTCATCCCGCAAAAAGCGTTGAATTTCGCCGATGATCATTGGCACGGCATACGTTGAGAATTTGACATCGTAACTCAAGTCAAACTTATCGATAGACTTCAACAAGCCGATACAGCCGATTTGGAATAAGTCCTCCGCTTCATAGCCGCGGTTGAGAAAACGTTGGACAACCGACCAGACGAGGCGAATATTGCTTTCCACAAGCTGATCGCGGGCGGTCGTATCGCCTTTTTGACTTTTTTGAATGAGGGAACGAACCTCATCATCGTTTAAATAAGTTTGAGATTTTTGAAACTGCTTGACATCGACGTTCATGGTTAATCTCCTTAATTACATAAGGCTTCGTTAGACGTTAATTTTTTCACTAATTTGACGGTCGTTCCTTTCCCTACCTCACTCGTAATTTCCACACTGTCCATAAAGTTTTCCATGATCGTAAAACCCATGCCTGAGCGTTCCATTTCCGGCTTTGTCGTATATAAAGGTTCTCTCGCCTGCTCCACATTGGCCATTCCTTTTCCTTCGTCGGCGATGACAATGGTCACTTCATTATTTTCTATCTCGGTTTTGACGTAAATCATGCCGTCTTCGTTTCCTTCGTAACCGTGGATGATCGCATTGGTGACCGCCTCGGAAACAACCGTTTTAATGTCGGTCAGTTCTTCCATGATCGGATCTAACTGAGAAATGAAGGATGCTACCGTGACCCGGGCAAATGCTTCGTTTTCACTGCGCGCCAAAAAGCGGATCTCCATCATGTTTTTCCTCTGCAATTAAGCCACCCCCAGCTTCACTAATGCCTGTTCTTCTGAATCGGCAATATCGACAATTTTAAACATGCCCGATAGCTCAAACAGTTTGTAAATACTGGGAGAAATGGCGCAAACAATCATCCGCCCGTTTTTCTGAGAGATTTGTTTATAGCGTCCCAAGATAACACCCAGGCCGGAACTATCCATAAAGGTTAATTTTTCCAGGTTCAGAAGGATGTGCTCAATACCTTCGGTATCTATTTTATGTTCCACTTCCCGGCGCAACTGTTCAGACGTATGATGATCTAATTCCCCATTCAAACGAATGATTAAAATGTTCTGCTCAACGGTTATGTCGATCTGCAAACTCAAGGTTTTCTCCTCCTTCATGCCACGCTTGACAAGATTGATACAGACTTGCTTTATGAACAATCTTTTCTACATGTGGCGAAGGAATTCCTCCATGGTGACAAAACTAGAACGAAATCGCTAAGTTTTGTCACAGTTCGCAGATGAAGTGTCGATTAAGGCAGAATGCCAAACAAAGAGGTCAAGATGCGTTTAGACAGCTGCCAGAAAGAAGCGCGGGGTATATCTTCCGTGGCCACGATCTGGACCTCGGTTTCAACCTGTCCGTCCTTTTCAATTTTCACACTGCCCAACAGATCGCCTTTTTTAATGGGAGCCGTTAAGTTCGGATGAGGCTCTACGGTTGTAACAAACTGATCTGTCGATTTTCCTTTTTCAGTGAGCACGCTGATCTGATGGGGCACGACCAGTTCAGCTTCCGTTTGCGCGCCTTTATCGACTTTTACCTTGCCGACCACATCGCCCTCCTTATGGATCGGATGGGTTTCATACTGACTAAAGGCATAATCCATCATGGACGTAATATGTTCGTTTCTTTTTTTGGGTGAAGGGGCGCCCATGACCACGGCAATCAAGCGCATGTCTCCCCGCTTAGCTGTTGCCGCCAGACAATATTGGGCTTCACTCGTATAACCCGTTTTCAGTCCGTCCATCCCGTCATAAAACTTGACCAATCGATTCGTATTGACTAGCCAAAACGGTTTATCACTCTCTTCCCGCAAATAATCTTCATAAACACCGGTGAAACGAGTGATCTCCTCATGTTTCATTAACTCCCGGGACATGACGGCGATATCTCTGGCCGTCGTTTCATGGCCGGGGGCGGGCAGACCGTTCGTATTGACGAAATGCGTGTTTTCCATGCCCAATTCTTGCGCCCGATCATTCATCATCTGGATAAAATTTTCTTCGGTACCGGCAATATGTTCGGCCAAAGCGACCGTCGCGTCATTTCCCGACGCAATGGCCACACCTTTCATCAAGTCCTCCACCGTCATTTCTTCACCGACTTCGAGAAAAATCTGTGATCCTCCCATGGAAGCGGCTCTCTCACTCGTCCGCACTTTATCGTTCCAATTCACTTTCCCCTCATCAATCGCTTCCATAATGAGCAGCATGGACATGATTTTAGTGATGCTTGCCGGAGGCAGTGGGGTATCACTGTTTTTTTCATATAAAATCTTCCCGGTGTCCATATCCATCAGCACGGCCGATTCGGCATCGGGAGCAAGATCGATCCTCGCTTGTTCAGACCGGTTGTGTTCCTCCTCCGCTTCTTCAGCCGAAACGCCCATTACGCCGAAAACTGTTAAACTTTGCAGTAGAAGAGCGATGATCAGACAAAAGGATAGTTTTCGAGTCATAAGCACCCTCCATTCTTTTATTGCCTATTTTCTCCAAAAGATTAGCAATATATTCCTCCTTTGGCAGGAATTTTTGGAGAAGATCGATTCGATGCCCCAAAACGTGACAAATGAAAAAAGCACCCTGGGGATCATTCCAGCGTGCTTTTCTTTTCAGCATGCTTTTTTCCAGCGTGCTTTTTCTCAGGTTCACTTACCATTCAGCATGGATGAGCGACGGCGACGAGACTTTTTCCCGGCCTATCGTATAGGCGCTTAACAAACGCTGCTCAGCTTCTTGATGTTCGGTGACATTCATGTGCAGGGTGGCTATTTTTTCGCCTTGGCGGACGTCATCACCCACT
>CALBTX010000129.1 GCA_937967685.1 uncultured Bacillaceae bacterium
ATCGAAAAATATGGGTCTTATCATCCGGACGAATCGGTGAAAACCGAATTCCGCCGGGCTGATCGACAACTGAATCAGATGATTGACGATTTGGAGAAGCGCTTAAGTCAGGTAGAGTTTGAAGAGCCGCAGTTTAAAGGGTTTTAACCGCTGTAAGGAGCCATGAAATAAGGGAGCTATGGAAGATGGAAGAATGGCTGATCATTATCATACGCACATTAGGCCTTTTTGTCTTATTTATTTTGGTCAGTCCCTTGATTGGACGCAAACCGATTTCCGGGATGACGATGTTTGATCATATCGTTGGGCTCGTCTTCGCGGCAATGATCGCTTTGATTGCTTTAAACGTTGTTGCCAATTTGGCGCACGGTATGCTTGGGCTTTTCTTTTGGTTTTTAGCGGTGCTGGCCGTGCAGTACCTCGTTCAAAAATCCAAATGGGCTCATGACCATATTTACGGCAAAGAAATTGTCGTCATTAAAGAAGGGAAAGTGCTGGAAGAAAATTTGCATTCCGCTCGTTTAACTGCTGAAGAACTGTTATCACAGTTGCGCCGCAAAAATATTTTTCAAGTCTCCGATGTGGAATTCGCTGTCATGGAGGCCAACGGAGATATCACCGCCCTGCCTAAACGGGAAAATCAACCCTTGACCCCAAAGGATATGAGGATGACTGTCAATCCTTACCGGGAGCCCCAGACCGTCTTATTGGACGGAAAAATAATGGACGAGCCGCTATCCACCTTGGGCTTAAACAGAGCTTGGCTTTTTAACGAATTAGAAAAAATCGGTGTCAACCCAGAAAATGTATTTATCGGTCAAGTCGATTCGATGGGGGAACTGTATCTTGATCTGTTTGACGACACGATCCAACTGCCTCAGCCGACTTCAAAACAGCTGCTTCTCTCTACCCTTAAAAAAGTGGAAGCCGATTTGATGAAATATAGTTTGGAGACGGAAGACGAGCAATGGAAATCGACATATGCCGCTTACGCCAAGCAGGTTAAAGAGATCATTGCCCGTCTTGAACCTTTTTTAAACACCTGAATGTTGACGGACCACGAGGAGGAGATGACCAAGCATGTCGGATAAAAAGAAAAAAAAGTTGACCCCGATTCAAAAAGAGTATCAGTTGTTTGCCAAGGAAAGAGAACCCCAAAGACCGTTGTTGGCAAATTGTCTCCGTGCTTTTCTGTTCGGAGGCCTTATTTGTACAGTCGGACAAGTTTTTACATATTTGTATATGGCTTTTTTCGATTTTACGGAAAAAACGGCTGGGGATCCGACAGTGGCCACCATGATTTTCATCAGTGTCTTATTGACCGGATTAGGCGTGTATGATCATTTGGCACAGTGGGCAGGCGCAGGTACGGCAGTGCCTGTGACAGGATTTGCCAATGCGGTCGCCTCAGCGGCCATTGAACACCGCAGTGAGGGGTTTGTCCTCGGAGTGGCGGCCAATATGTTCAAGCTGGCTGGCTCAGTCATTGTTTTTGGTACCTTTGCCGCCTTTGTCATCGCCCTCATACGCGTCACCATCACCAAAATGGGAGGATAATCATGCTGCAAGGTCATCAAAGTTGGGTTTTTCAAACAGAGCCGATCATTACTTCGACCTCGACAATCGTTGGTCCTTTTGAAGGCAAAGGACCTTTGGCTAAAGATTTCGATACGATTCATGAAGATACATGGATCGGTCAGGACAGTTGGGAAAAAGCGGAAAAACGTTTGCTTGAAGAAGCGTTGGAAAAAGCGATAGAAAAAGGGGGCTTGGAAAAGGACGATATTCAGTTCTTTTTCGGTGGGGATTTGATGTCTCAATTGATTTCCAGCAACTTTGCGGCCAGGACGTTGGCGGTTCCTTTTTTAGGGATATTCGGTGCCTGTTCGACTTCGATGGAAGGTTTGGCTCTGGCAGGCATGCTTGTCGACAGCGGCAATGCCCAGACAGTGTTGTGTGCGAGCAGCAGTCATAATTCAGCGGCAGAAAAACAGTTCCGTTACCCGACTGAATACGGCGGACAAAAACCGCCGACGGCCCAATGGACGGTGACAGGGGCCGGTGCAGCCATCGTCCAGTCGTCGCCGAACGCTTCAGTTTCGACCGGTTTGAAAATTTCTTCAGCCACGATTGGTCGAATTGTTGATATGGGACTGAGTGATCCGTTTAATTTGGGCGGGGCGATGGCCCCCGCCGCAGTCGATACGATTGAAGCTCACTTCCGCGATTTAAACTGTTCCTTTGAAGATTATGACTTGATTGTGACAGGAGACTTGGGGCGTGTCGGCTACAAAATTGCTTACGACTTATTTCACAAACATGGCTGGGATATACCTGAGGATACATTTCGCGATTGCGGGATGATGATGTACGGCGATCATCAACCGGAAGTGTTGGCCGGGGGCAGCGGTGCGGCTTGTTCGACGACGGTCACTTACGGACATATTTTTAACCGCATGAAAAAAGGCGAGTTGAAGAAAGTCCTGATCGCGGCAACCGGCGCTTTATTTTCGCCGATCAGCTACCAGCAAAAGGAGTCGATTCCGTGTATATGCCATGCCGTTGCCATCGAATCGATGCAGTAACAACAAGGAAAGGGAGGCCTGTAACATGTTGAGTCAATTTTTTTGGGCCTTTGTTGTCGGTGGCCTCATCTGTGTCATCGGTCAGATCATGCTGGACGTTTTTAAATTAACACCGGCGCACATGCTAACCATTCTTGTCGTATCGGGAGCCATCATGGATGGATTTGGACTGTACGAGCCATTGATTGATTTTGCCGGGGCCGGAGCGACGGTTCCGATTACAAGTTTCGGGAATGCACTTGTTCACGGTGCCATGGCCGAAGCCGAGCAAAACGGTTTAATTGGTATAGTAACAGGAATATTTGAGGTGACCAGTGCCGGTATATCTTCCGCCATCATTTTCGGATTTTTAGCTGCGCTCGTTTTTAAACCGAAAGGGTAAAGGATTAGTCTCGTCTGAAAATGGGATGTACTCAAAGTGTGTTAAAGCACAGCCAAGAGCTGAACATGATCTGAAAGGGGCAAGCAAATGTTTGATTTTTGGACGGGTGCACAAGATTTACCCGTATGGGGTTTTTTAATTCGGGCGTTGATCGTTTATGTGTATGTATTTCTGATGATCAAAGTGTTGGGGCAGCGTTCAATCGGAACCATTCACCCATTGGACTTTCTGTTCGGCGTCATTATCGGGGATGTCATTGGAGAACCTTTGTCCAATGCGGATACACCCATGGCAGGACCTATGGCCGCGGCCGCCTTAATCTCCGGCTTGCATTACGGCTTGGCCTACATATCACTTAAAACACCTCGGTTTCGACGCATTGTCGAGGATGAACCCCTTATTTTAATTGAGAAAGGCAGGATCCTGCCTGAACAATTAAAAAAGACGAAAATGACGATGGAATCACTGTTCATGGACCTGCGTCTTAATAACGCGATCGATATCAACGAGGTGGACTATGCCATTTTGGAATCCAATGGGCAAATTAGTGTGATCAAAAAAGGGGAGTATGAACCTGTCACCCCTTACGATTTGCAAATACAGAAACCCGACAAAGGATATCCGAGCGTTTTAATTCAAGATGGGCAAATCATTCATGCTAATTTAAAAAGGGTCGGCACATTAAGTTGGCTCAAAGAGCAGATTCGCCGAAAAGGTTTTCAAGACCCCTCGGAAATATTTTTATTAACAATGGATGAAAGCGGCCAAATGTATATCAGTAAAAAATAAAATCGTCAATGAATTTTTCATGCATCCATTCCCAGGGTGATAGCGAGAGATCATGAATGT
>CALBTX010000130.1 GCA_937967685.1 uncultured Bacillaceae bacterium
ATATCCTGGCAGCGATTGCCGGCCTTCAATGAAAACGTTTGCGGATTTGTCACAAATTGAGTGTCGTCCGACCGTCTCATTCGAATATAATGAAAGCGAATTGTATATTGAAAGCGGATCAAATGCTGAAAAAGCATGATGAACAAGTGACTGTGTTCAATCAAAAGACAAAAAGAAGTGGCCAAGTTTGTGAAAAACTGAACAAAGAGCCCGAAGGGTGATTAATTATGGTCAGACAAACACAGTGGGAGCAGTTGCAAAATAACAGCGACCGTTTATTAGCCGTTCAAGGACAGCGTCACTGTCCTCAATGGAAGATTGAGTTGCAGGATATCATCGACGAAACGGTCAGACAATATGTATCCTTACCAGCCTATAAACAGACGGGGTTACAATGTTTCCGTCTGTTTGGCAAACTGTACCAAACATCTGCGCTTAAACGCCCCAATAAGGAATTGCAAGAAACGCTCCCCAATGTGATTCAACGTTTATTGGAATCATTATGTCATGTGACCTGGAATAAACGGAGTAAAAAGGAACTGCACTTGTACGTTTTAGATGAAAGCATCCCGATTGTCAATGATCTGTATAACTTATATTTGCAACAATCCGATGATCATGACTCGACCTTTAAATGGGACCGGGTTGTCATGCATTTCCTGCTTGAAAATAAACAAATGGTGTTGGGCAACAGGGACTCCCTCACATCTTGAGGGGGTCATTTTTCTGCATTGAGAATCGTTGAATACATAAAGTATAATAGAGGTGGAGTTGAATACATAAAGTATAATAGAGGTGGAGTTGAATACATAAAGTAGAAAATAGCTGGAAGTAAACGCCTTGTTTTGCATCGAGTCTATTCAGGCGGGCGAGTTGGAAATGGAAAAGCCGTTTTTCAAGTAAAATATCATATAGGGAGGCAAGTGATGAAGTGAGACGCGTTTTATTATTTGTCCTAACAAACATCCTCGTTTTAACCACCATCCTGATTGTTTTTACGATCTTATCGACTGTTTTTAACATTGATTTCAATTATGCGACCGGCGGTGTGATCGACTATGGCACCTTGCTCATCTTCAGCGCAGTGATCGGGTTTACCGGGGCGTTATTCTCCTTGGCCATTTCCCGCTGGATGGCCAAAACGATGATGGGCGTCCGAGTGCTTGATCCACGGCAAAACTTAACGGCGGCCGAAAGAGAGCTGGTGGAAACCGTACATCGCTTGGCTCACAGCGCGGGTTTGAGAAAAATGCCGGAAGTCGGCATTTATGATTCGCCCGAGGTCAATGCGTTTGCCACCGGTCCGACGAGAAACCGTTCGTTAGTGGCCGTATCAACGGGGCTGCTGCAATCCATGGATGATGACGCTGTGGAAGGGGTGCTCGCCCATGAGGTGGCTCATATTGCCAATGGTGATATGGTCACGATGACCCTCTTGCAAGGGATTGTGAACACGTTTGTCGTTTTCTTGGCCCGGATTGCCGCGTTTGTCGTTTCCCGGTTTGTCCGTTCGGAACTGCAAGGGGTTGTTCACTTTATCGCCGTGCTCATTTTCCAAATCCTGTTTTCCGTTTTGGGGACGATTGTCGTGATGGCCTTCTCCCGTTACCGGGAGTTTCATGCTGACCGAGGCGGCGCCGACTTGGCCGGGAAAGATAAAATGATCCATGCCCTGCGTTCATTAAAACATTATGTCAACCGGGTTGATACGGAACAGACCGCTTTACAAACGTTGAAAATTAATAATAAGCGTGAATTACTGCAGCTGTTTTCCTCCCATCCGGATTTAAACGAACGGATTCGCCGTTTGGAAGCAAAATAAATGGACGGGTAAACAATGAGCTCGCTGGTGATGTTTCCGATCATGGCGGGCTCTGTTTCTTAGTGGGGAAAGAGAGAGCATGGCAAGGGAGAGAGTTCAACGATGGACGTTCTGTTAGACGTGTCCGTCCAGCATGCGGGCTATACGGATCATCCTCAAGCCGTTCGGGATATACATTTTTCAGTGCGGCAAGGAGAACTTGTCGGTTTGATCGGGGCCAACGGCGCCGGAAAAAGTACGACCATCAAAGCGATTCTCAATTTATTGCCTCATGTTAACGGCGAAATTTCGTTCAAGGAAGAACAAAACAGGTATGCTTATATTCCTGAACAGCCCATTCTGTATGAAGACCTGACCTTGTGGGAACATTTGGAGCTTGCTGCCGCCGCCTTTGCTATCGATGCTTTCCGTTTCGAAACGAGGGCGAATGATTTGCTCGATCGTTTCCGCATGCGCGAGGCCAAACACCATCTGCCGGACAGTTTCTCCAAAGGCATGCAGCAGAAGCTGATGATGATGATCGCCTTTTTAATTGATCCATCAGTGTACATTGTGGACGAGCCCTTTGTCGGACTGGATCCAAAGGCGACCGTTGATTTTTTGGATCTGTTAGACAGGAAGAAGAAGGAAGGGGCCGGCATCCTCATGTCCACCCATATATTGGATACGGCCGAGCGCATTTGTGATCGATTTGTGCTCATCCATCAGGGACGGTGCCTGGCCGCGGGGACGTTGGCCGAACTCAGGCAACATTTTGACCGGCCTTCCGCTTCGCTGTATGACTGTTTCCAAGCTGTCGTGGAGGATACGGATGAACGCTCGTAATCTGGGATCTGCCTGGCAGGTGTTTGTCAAAAGGGTTCGTTCGAATGGCCGGTTTCAACGGAAAATATGGACGATGACCGTCGATTGGGTGATTGCGGTCTATCTCATTGTTCCCGCTGTGGTGATCGGCGGTCTGTATTACCGAGGATTCTGGCAGGGAAATGTGCAATGGTTTTCCGCGATCCCTGACGTGTTTGTCATCCTCGCTTTATACGTGTATGTTTGGACAGGTCGGCTGCGCCTGTTTGTCGAAAAAGCGGATCAGCTTTTCCTTCGGCAGAAAGGGGCCTGGATGCGGTCGTTCATGACGTGGGGGAGTTGGTATTCCTTTGCGCTGACGGTGTTATCTGCCGGTATGCTTTTTGTCATATTGGCGCCTTATTTCATTGTCGTACAGGGAATGGACGTGCGTACTTTTGGGCTGGCCTTTCTCTTAGTGATTCTCAGCCGATGGCATATGATGCTCATCCGCTCTCTGCAGCGAACCACTGCAAAAAGGATCGGGCGCTGGCTGTCACTAGGTTTTCTGTTTGTGGCAGGGGGCCTGTTGTTCGGCTGGACATTGCTTCGTATGCCACAATGGGCGCTAGGCATGCCGCTCATCTGCTTGGTGCTGTTCATTTCGGCCCTTTTCCTGTGGAGGATGAAGATCAATCAGCGGGGAAATTTTCTTTTTGATTGTATAAGAGAAGAAAAGCACAAGTGGCGCTATGCCAAATGGGTCTTGAACATGTCTTCGGCCAGTGCCGCCCAGATGGGCGTTGAACCGTTCATGAAGCAAAAGGCAGAGCACCCCCGCCGATCCCCGTGGATATTCCGGCAATCCAAACCATTGTTTCAACAACGTACGCCGGCCAACATTCTGACGGAAACGTACGTTAAAAGTTTCCTGCGCAACCGGCAGCATTTGCTCGATTTTGGCAAAATCATCGGGCTGTGTACGTTTGGCGTCGCCTATCTGCCTTTAACGCTGAAGTGGATCATGTGGATCATTTCCTTTTTTCTGATCAGGCAGTGGTTGAGCGGAGGTTGGCATGAAATGATGAACAGTTCGTTCTTTAAACTGTTTGACTGGCAGGAGGAAGATCTGAATAAAGCAAGACAAAAGGCCGTGCGACTCATCTTGATTCCCGGTTTTTTATGGGTCAGTATCGTTTTGGGGCTGTCGGTCATGTTCATTTAGTCACACGGCTTAAACACGAGCGGTTTACACAAGTGTCATCGCTCAAAAAACGGCTTAAGGCCTAAGGATTGACCGGAATCCTTTGTTCCGGTACACGGGCCGGTGAGTCGGCGTTTGGATTGTGCGAATCATCATACGGAACTAAATAGTATTTCTCCGACTGTAAATCGATCGCTTTAAAACGGTTATACGAATCTTCGCCTGTTATCGCTGCAAAGTATGGGTGGATCTCGTCCCCCGATTCACTGACAATTTTAAAAGCAATATGGTCCGTCTCTTCCGGCCAGTGATAGTAAACAACGGTTGAGATCGGGGTGACAATCATTTTTTGCAAATGGATGACTTGACCGTGGCCGATCGGCAGCGCCTGATTGAAGTCAATCGTTTCGCTCATGGCGGCCAATTGTTCAGTCGGAACGTTAATATCGAAAATCCATGGGTTTTCAATCGGCATGTCCGCATCCAAGTGGTCGTAGGCAATGCGCACTTGAAGGTTGTCTTCTGTCGGCAGGCCCTTTAATTCGACCTCGTTATAAATCGAAAACATCGAGTCGTTTCTTTCGATGGATTGTCCGCCTGTCGTTGTCGTCAGGTTGTGTCCGTTAATGAGCACCGTTGGCAGCGGGTGCATTTGATAATCAAAATGCACCCCTTCAGACGGCTCAAACGTGGCGCTGATCAGCAAGCGGCCGCCATCGATTAACACTTCATTTAAGGTCATTGTTCCGTACTTATTTTGAGCCGTTTCACCCACCGTCGTTTTCAATGACGTATCAACGTTCAGTTCGTCGTCAATGATTGAATGGCCGATATACTCCTCAATCTTGCCGCTGACAAAAGGCATTTTGGCAACAGAGACCAATCCTGTGCTCATGGAAATCCAGGCGGCCAGAATAATCGCTGCGGTGGCCGCTAACAACTTCTTTTTGCCCGACGGCTTTTGTTTTTTTATTTTTTTCAAGACGCGTTTTTCCCATCTCTTTTTTTCGATGGTCGAAAGACGTTCTGCTTCATACTGTTCCACATCGAGGCGTACTTCGTTTAGCTCTTTGTAAATGGACATCAACCCACCCCTTTACACTTTATGATTTTGGACAAAAAATTTTTTGAGCTTTTTTCGTCCCCGAGAAAGTTTATTATAAATCCAAGACCTTTTCACTTGGAGTTCATTGGCAATTTCGTTTGCCGGGACGCCTTCCAGGTAGTATTTTTTGAACACCTGTTGTTCACTCGCGGACAAGGGCTTCAACAATTCTTCTACACTGACCATTTCTGCCCCCGATGTTTGTCTTGGGGATAGCTTTTCATTGAACTCCGCCACACTGAATTGCCGATTTTGTAGGCGGATTTGCTTTCTTTGGTAATCGATCGCCTTGTATTTGGCGATGGCCGCGATCCACTGTTTGAACGAATTTTTTTCTGGATCGAAGGAGTGAATGTGCTGCCACACCGCTAACAAAACATCGTCCAGGCATTCTTCGTAATCTTGCTGATCGGTATGTAAGTGACGTTTAATGATCGCTGTCAGCAGTCCGCCGTACTGTTCAACAATAAACGCAATGGCTTTTTCATTTTTATTTCGGATGTGTTCAACGACGTTGCTTTCCGTGATTTTCAACAGTTCACCCCCAAAGTTATGATTTGCTAACCACATTGTCATTCAAGTACTGTCATTTCATAGGTTTCGCTATCATTGACGGCCTTCTACTTAAATCATACGAACGAAATAAGCTGAATCTATCACATTTGGACAATGAGCGAAAAATTTTTTGGCCAAAGGAGCAAACCATCCTCAAAATAACTTTAGAGCGACAATCGGTCAATGGGAAGTGACAGAAAGCCGCTGAGGCGAAGAAACGTTTTACATTGACACATGGCGCTTTTCAAGGTATGGTAAAATTAAAACTTCATAGTTGATGTATGGACTAGGGGTGCCTTGTCACAGGCTGAGAGAAACATCATTCAACCCTTGTACCTGACCTGGATAATACCAGCGTAGGGAAGTCGAATGTTTAGAATGTTTGGTGAGAATGTCGGGTTAAGATTCCACTTCCGATGGTCAGGGAGTGGATTTTTTATGTGGCGGGCATTCGTCTGCGGCGGACATTCCTCTGCATTGATCGTTACTTTGAATGAATTGTTATCTTGAATTGCTCGTAACTTAAGAACGGTGCGCACAGCTAAAGCGTGGTTGTCCATCGTTCAGCGGCGCTAGTTAGCGGCAATATATCCAAGGGAGGCCGGCGTTATGAGAGACTTTCGGTTGTATGTCATCACGGGCGAAAAATTCCATCCGGGCAGGAATTATGTGGAAGTGATGGAAGAAGCGATACGTGGGGGAGCGGATTGCATTCAGTTGCGGGAGAAAAACAAAACAAAAAAAGAATTGCTTGAAATGGCCCGTCGTTTGCGGGAATTGACAGATCGCTATGCTGTTCCGTTCATCGTTAACGATCATGTCGATATTGCTCTGGCGGTCAACGCAGACGGGGTTCATCTCGGACAGGACGATCTTCCGCTTGAGGAGGCGCGGCGCATTCTCGGTCCGGACAAAATGATCGGCATCTCAACCCATAAATTGGAAGAGGCGTTGGCAGCGGAACGAAATGGAGCGGATTATATCGGTGTCGGTCCCGTGTTTCCTACCGATACGAAGGAAGATGTGGTTGATCCGGTCGGTATCCAATATGTCGACGAAGTCGTGCGCAACATCTCGATTCCGTTTGTCGCCATCGGCGGGATCAAGTTGCACAATGTGGATGAAGTGTTGCAGGCGGGTGCGCAAAGAATTTGTATCGTCAGTGCCGTCGTCGGTGCGGATGACGTCCGAGGTGCCGCACAGGCTTTTCGGAATAAACTTGATGTACAGAAAACTTAATGCACAGAAGGGGTGATGACCTCATGCAGATGATAGTTAACGGGACGCCTGTTGAAACCGAACACACCAATTTGGAACAGCTGATAGAACATTATGACCTCAATAAAGAACATGTCGTAGCCGAAGTGGACGGCGTCATTGTTGAGCGTGACAGGTGGAAGGAATACGAACTGAGCCCCGGAGCGAAAGTGGAGCTCGTTCATTTTGTGGGAGGAGGTTAAACCGCGTGGGTGAACAGGGGAATCAACACCAACAGATCGACGAATGGTTGAAAAATGATGTTTTTGAAATCGCGGGGCAAACGTTGCAATCTCGATTTTTCATCGGTACAGGCCGGTTTCCCAATCCGTATATTCAACGGGAGGCGATTAAAGCTTCGGGTGCGGAAGTATTGACCTTTGCCGTGCGCCGGGTGAATCTGGAAGATCCTGATGAAGACGCCATTTTACAGCATTTGGAGGGCATGTCCTTTCACTATTTGCCCAATACGAGCGGGGCGAAGACGGCCGAGGAAGCGGTGCGCATCGCCAGGCTGGCTAAAGCATCAGGCATATCGAATTGGGTGAAGGTCGAAATCAGCGTTAATGAAAAAACATTGCTTCCTGATCCCGTGGAAACGCTGAAGGCGACGGAACAACTGGTCAAAGAAGGATTTATCGTCTTGCCGTATACGTCTGATGATCCCATTCTGGCCAAACGTCTGGAAGAGGCCGGGGCGGCTGCTGTCATGCCCGGAGGAGCTCCGATCGGCACCGGTTTAGGTATTTTGAATCCCTATAATCTAGGTCTGATCGTTGAAGATGCCCAAGTTCCGATTATTGTTGATGCCGGTTTGGGTTCAGCGGCTGACGTTGCCCAAGCGATGGAACTCGGGGCGGATGCCGTGCTGATGAATACGCCGGTGGCCAAAGCGAAGGATCCGGTTAGAATGGCCCGGTCCATGAAGCTGGCCATTGAGGCCGGACGGCTTTCCTACTTGTCCGGCCGAATTCCGAAGAAGAAATATGCGACGGCCAGCAGCACATTGGATTGGATCTCTAAGTGAACCGAGTTGAACGACTGAATGGATCTCCAAGTGAACCGAGTTGAACG
>CALBTX010000131.1 GCA_937967685.1 uncultured Bacillaceae bacterium
TTAAACTCAATTAAGCAGACACTGGGAACCGGAATCTCCACGGACTACTTCCGTCCCGTAATAATCATTCGCGGGGAACGCTCCCGATCATATTCTTCCATTTCAAAACTTCCGTATACATGAGATACCGTCAATCCGGCTTGGTGCAACATGGCACGCATTTGCTCGTACTCAAATAGACGCACCCTTTCATCGTACTCGCGAATATCGGAGCCATCAATGACTTCGATGTGTTTACAGACCGTATCATTTTCAATCTTTCTCCGCTCACGAATGATCAATCCGTCTACCATTCTTTCGCTTTGCGGCACCAAATGCCGGCGAACATAATTGGGATTGAGAAAATCAATCAGAAACTTGCCTTCCGGTTTTAAGGACCGATGAATGGCCGCAAATACTTTCTCATTTTCTCTCGTTTCCTCAAAATAGCCGAAACTGGTGAACAAATTCAACACAACATCAAATGCTTCCACGAACGGAATGTGGCGTACATCATATTGCTTATATTCAATCGGATAAACGATCTGATCCAACAGTTCCGCTGTATTTTTGTTTTCAGCATCATGCAATAAGTCACGGGAAAGATCAACACCTGTTACACGGTACCCTTTTTTGGCCAACTGCCGGCTGTGTCGTCCATTGCCGCAACACAAATCAAGAACCCGGTCTCCAGGTTCCAATTTCAAGATTTTCTCAATGACTTCCACTTCCTGTTCAGCCGCTTCATCCGTCCGATGGGCATAAATCCGCAAATAATCTCTTTGAAAGCTTCTGACATACCACGGTTGACTCATTGATACAGATTCCTTTCTTGCTACATACGCTCAATCTCAGTAAACACGACAATAAATACGCCAATTTCAATAAAAATACGCCCAATCTCATTTTAATCCTTGCCATCGTAAATGACTTTCCGTTGATATACGCTTCGTCTGCGCAGGCCGAACAATCTCAAAATGACTTTCAGTCTATTTACGCTTCGTCCGCACATTCGGCACAGTACCCGTATATTTCAAATTTATGTCCAGTAATTGTAAAATCGGACGGTGTCTGCATATCCGTCTGCATGGGACACATGTCGATCGGTTTCGTTTTTCCGCACTCTGTGCAAATCAAATGATGATGATGGTCGTTTGTGGGACATGACAGGCGATACATCCGTTCCCCGTCCAGTTGCGTCGCTTCCAAAATCCCCAGCTCCTGAAAAAGAGCCAAATTCCTGTATATCGTGTCAAAGCTGATCGAAGGATAGTCTTCTTGAATCATTTCCAGCATCTCTTTGGCTGTCAGGTACCTTTTTTCATGATCTAAAATGCGCAACAATTCCTCTCTTTTACCCGTATATTTATATCCATTGTTTTTTAATACGTTTAAGGCCTCAGATAAATCCATCTTTTATTACCCCCTTCCATTCTAACATCCTGTTCATCAAAGATCTACGATTCTGCCCGCAACAGCCATTTGTTGACCAGGAGGACGATGCATAATATTAAAAAGGAGAAAACGACAATCGTCCCTCCCGGTGCCCAGTCCAACACATAAGAAAAATACATGCCCGAAAGGACAGCCAACTCTCCGAAGAGAACGGCATAGAAAAAAGTTTGTTTAAAACTTTTGGCGATTTTCATACTGGCGGCCACAGGTAACACCATTAAGGAAGACACTAACAAAATGCCGACAATACGCATCGCCGCGGCAATGACGAGTGCGACCATCACAATAAAAATAAAATTGATCGTTTTGCGCGGCATTCCGGTCGTCCGCGCGTTTTCTTCGTCAAACGACAGGGAAAACAATTCCTTAAACAGAAAACAGACGGCGAAGAGCACGATCAAACCGACGACAACAATCGTCACCATGTCCGACTGACGGACGGCGATGATACTGCCGAATAAGAATGCAAACAGATCCGTATTAAAGCCATTGGCCAGAGAGATGAACAGCACGCCGAAACCGATGCCGGTAGACATGATTAAAGGGATAGCGATCTCCTGATAATGCCGGTACGTATGACGAAACTTTTCAATGGCCAAAGCGCCGCCCACCGAGAAGGTCATGCCCATAAAGACGGGATTCAAACCGGCCAATAAAGGCGCGTGTTTGCTCAACAGCAAACTAAAGGCGATCCCGGTCAGGGTGACGTGAGAGAGCGAGTCAGCAATCATGGACAGCCTGCGTACAACCAGAAACACACCTATGACAGGTGCGATACAACCGATGACCAGTCCGGAAACTAAAGCTCGTCTCAGAAAATCAAAGTGGGTGAGAGCGTCAATCATCTGTATTCGCCTCCTGACTTAATGCGCATGCTCCAGAAGATGTACATCATGGCCGTAAGCTGCCGATAATATCGCCTCTTGATTTTCACGAAACTGTTGAGGTGCTCCGTGAAAAAACAATTTTTTGTTCAAGCAGGCAATGTGACTCACCTTCCGAGTCATCACCCCGATATCATGACTGACGAGAAGAATGGCGATGTTTTCCTTTTGTTGTAAATTCTCCAACAAACGATAGAAAAGATCAACCGATTCGGCATCAACCCCGACGGTGGGTTCATCCAAAATCAACAGATCCGGACTGCTGACCAAAGCCCTGGCAATAAAGACCCGTTGTTGCTGACCGCCGGATAATTTTCCTACGGGGCTTTTCGCTTTATCTCCCAGCCCGACCAGATGGAGCACATGTCTTATCTGCTCTTTTTCCTTCTGCCCCAGCCAGCGAAACAACCCCATTTTCCCAATTAATCCGGTTGAGACAACCTCAAAGACGGTTGCCGGAAAGCCAAGGTTAAAATGAGTCGCTTTCTGGGATACGTAACCAATTCGGTTCCAGGAAGTAAATTGAGACAGCGGTTTCCCAAACAATTTCACATCTCCTTGTTGCAGGGGTAACAAACCGAGAAGCAGTTTAATCAAAGTGGATTTACCCGATCCGTTGGGACCGACAAGACCAAGAAATTCACCCTGATTCAGCCTGAGATTGATATCTTCCAATACCCTGGTTCGGGCGTCATACTGAAAAGAGACGTTTTGCAATTCTATGACAGGAAAATCACTTTGTTTTTTCATTGTTGGCCATATCCCAGAGCTTGGCGTAAAACTTTCAGATTATGTTCCATGAAAGAAAAGTAATCGGCACCCTGAGATATTTCCTCCTCTGTGACCACTTCCATATTGTGCAAGACAAGCGAATCCACGCCCGCCTCTTCCTGAACAACCTTGACAATGTTCGGCGTGACTTGGTTTTCAAAGAGGATGTATTCAATGCCATGCGTTTCAACAAATTCGACGATTTGACGGACCTGTTTCGGGCTGGGCTCGTTGGAAGGACTTAAACCGGTTATTCCCACCTGATTTAAATCATAACGATCGGCCAAATGAGTGAATGCTTCATGGGAGACGACGAAGTCCCTGCGCTCAATGTTGGCACTCATTTCCCAAAAGTCTTCGTCCAATTGATCAAATTTGTCCGCCAATTGTCTAAAATGTTCTTCGTACATGTCCTCATGGTCAGGATCAGCTTCAATCAATGCCTGTTTAATAACTTCCGCTTGTTGTTTGGCAAGGACGGGATCCAGCCATACGTGTGGGTCTATGTCCCCATGATCATGACCATCCTCGTGACTGTGATCTCTTCCATCTTCATCCCTATGATCATGATTATCCGCGCGACCATGATCATGACCTTCCTCGTGACCATGATCTCTTTCATCTTCGACGTGTTCTGCATGTTTTGCCGATTGATCACCAGCATTGATATGAATATGTTCATGAATATGTTCAGTCGTATTGACGAGCAACAAATCATCTTGATCCACGGCCGAAACGATATCTTCTATCCACGATTCAAAATTTCCCCCGTTATATATAAACATGTCTGCCTCATGCAAATGCTTGATATCCGTCACCGTCGGTTCGTAGTGATGGGGTTCCTGACCGGGTGGAATCAAATTGACGACTTCTGCCTGATCTCCGGCTATTTCCCGGGTAAAATCATATAACGGATATATACTCGTATAAATCAATAAATCGGGATCATCATGGCTTGCTTCCTGATTCGCCGATTCCAGTCCGTCTACTTCATTATTGTTTTGATCTGCCGTCTGAGCCGCATCCATCTTTTCGTCTTGATCCGTTTGACAACCGATCATGATAATCACAAAGATGAGCAAAAACAATGATAGCACTGCGATTGATGTTTGTTTCATATTAGTCCTCCTTAACAACTTGTTAGCCCTCCTTAACGACCTGTACCAAGTAGTATGTATTACACATCAAAATATATGTTCCCTCCCACTCATAAATCCAAATCATTCTTATTTAATATTAAATCATAATCATTACGATTTGTAAATAAGATTTTTCAATAAAAAATATCCTCTTGCCCACAAACCTAAGAGGATATTTCTCTGACACGGATATTTCGCTTATCGTTGTATTTTCCGATTCAAACTCTACGCTTTTTCATCCTTCGGACAATTCCCGTCATGATGAGATCGACCGATGCCGTAATAAGTAAATCCAATGTGACGTAATTTTGGTGCATCAAGCGCGTTTCTGCCGTCAATGACCAGCGGCGTACGCATTTGCCCATAAATCGCCTGCCAATCTAGATGTGTAAATTCATCCCAGTCAGTGAGCAAAAAGACTGCATCACTTTGAGCAAATAACCGCTCCTTTTGTACACATTTGTGAACTCGCGGCAATTCTACATTCACCCGGTGCAAAGCGATCGGATCATACACATTGACAGAGGCGCCTTGATCGTGCAGCGCATGAATCACTGCCAAAGCCGGGGAGTCACGAATGTCATCCGTATTCGGTTTAAATGTGACACCCAAAATGGAAACCGTCTTGCCTTTTAATCCGCCCAGCATTTCTTTCAACTTTTGTAAATAATAAGCGATTTGCGTGGCGTTCACTTCCCGTGCCGCTTCAAGAATTTTTGGTTTAAGTCCCGCCCGGCGGCACATATGCACCAGCGATGCCGTATCTTTGGGAAAGCATGATCCTCCCCAACCGATCCCCGCTCGCAAGAAATGAGGGCCAATGCGCTGATCAGTCCCCATTCCTTGGGCCACATCCTCGACTTGTACGCCATAAGCATCACACAAACGTCCAATTTCGTTAATAAATGAGATTTTTAAAGCCAAAAATGCGTTTGCGCTATACTTTGTCAACTCAGCGGAGCGCACGCTCATATGAATGACCGGGGCATCGAGACCTGCATATAGTTGATGCACGATTTTTGCCGCTTCCTTACTTTGTGCGCCAATAATGATTCGGTCGGGATGCAGGGCATCGTACAAAGCATTCCCTTCACGCAAAAATTCCGGATTGGAGACAACATCCACCTGATACGGATGTCGCTGGCTTTCCCTGATCCAGCGCTCGACTTTTTCGGCAGTACCGACAGGCACCGTGCTTTTGATGACCGCAAGGATATCTGCCCCTTGATACCGGCCGATCGTTCTGGCTACATCCTCGACAAAAGAGAGGTCTGTCGATCCATCGTCATCAGACGGCGTGCCCACAGCAATATAAATGATTTCACTGGCTTTAATGGCCTCTTCCGCTTCCTGCGTGAAGCGAATATTTCCTTCCTGCAAATGCCGATTCAACATCTCCTTCATCCCCGGCTCAAAGAAGGGCATCTGTCCCTTTTGTAAAAGCTCTATTTTGTGTTTGTCAGCATCTACACACACCACATCGTGTTCCAGCTCACAAAACGTGAGCGCGGTCGTCATCCCCACATAACCACAACCAAAAACGGCAATGCTCAATTGTCTTCCCCCCTATCGTCAATGGCCGTACAGCGCTTGAATATACTCCACTTGTTTGTGCAATCCCAGCTTTAACGGAAAAGCAGGATTGTAACCTAATTCCTGACCGGCTTTGTCAATGTTGGCCCACGTATGCTGCGGATCACCCGGTTGTTTCGCTGCGTTAATGACTTGCGGGCGTTTGTTCATGATTTCTCCCAGCCATTCAATCACTTGATTCAGTGAGGTTCTCGAACTTCCGCCGATGTTGTACACTTGACCGGGACGACCCTTTTCCATGGCCAGCAAGTTCGCTTGAACGGCATCCCGAATGTACGTATAATCTCTCGTTTGCTGTCCGTCTCCATAAACAGTGATCGGCTTATCCGTCAACATGTTGTGAATGAAGCGATGAAAAGCCATATCAGGTCTTTGCCTCGGACCATAAACGGTGAAGTATCTCAAGGAAACAACCGGAACACGGTAATTGTGAAAATAAAGTTGACACAAGTGTTCTGCGGCTAATTTCGTGACGCCATACGGGGAATATGGAGCAGGAGTTTGTGTTTCCTTGGTCGGTCCGACCATTGACCCGTAGATGGAAGAAGAGGACGCATAAATGATTTTTTGTACTCGGCTTTCTTTGACAGCTTCAAGCAGTTTTTGTGTGACGGACACGTTGTGATTGACATACTGCTGAAAATCAGCTCCCCAACTGGAACGCACCCCGGGCATGGCTGCCTGGTGAAAAACAACATCAACGTTTTGCAGCAATTCAGACAGGTTTAACAGGCGCAAATCGGATTCGATATACTGAAATAAAGGATGATTGACGACATTTGACATATTTTTTTCTTTGACCCATGCTTCATAATTTTCTGTTAAAGCATCCACGCCAATGACGTGATATCCCTGGGAGAGCAGCTCTTCGGTTAATGTTGATCCAATAAAACCTGCACACCCTGTCACAAGAACACTTCTCACCGCCATTCACCTCCGGCAAACATGACAGTCGATTGATCACCGAGCACAAATACCCCTGTTTGCGTCTGAGTGAAGCAACCGTTGACTTGGACAAAGCGGCCGAAAACACTTTTTTCTACCATTTGAGGAATGGATAACAATCGACTCCCTTCAAGAACAACACTGTCTTTAATCCGACAGTTCTCGATTTTGCTCTGTGGAGAAACGGTAACGTACGGACCGAGCACAGCATGCTTTAACTGACATCCTTTGCCGATCTTGACAGGAGGAATGAATGTACAGTTGTCTATTTGAGCATCGCTGGCAATGGCGTTTTTCCCGCCAGTTTCCTGATCCAATTTCCAACGATTGGCTTCCAACCAGCGGCTGACCGTGCCTACATCGGAATAATGGCGTTTTGTGACGTAATACGAAATGTCGAAAGCATGATCAATCAGCCATTGGATAACATCCGTTATTTCATATTCCCCTCGCGGAGATGGACGAATCTCGTTCACAGCCGTCCATATTTCAGGCTGAAAAGCGTATGCACCGATGACAGCCAGGTTAGATTTTGGTGCGGCTGGTTTTTCTTCCAAAGAAACAATGCGTTTGCCCCTGATCTCAGCAATACCGTATTCCCTCGGTTCACTCACTTCAGCCAACATGATCGCACCGGCAACCTTCTCTTCTTCCAACTGTTTTCTCAAGCGCGTCACTGATTCCTCAATCAAGTTATCTCCTAACAGTAAAAGAAAAGGATCCCGTTCAAGAAAGGGTTCCGCGACCCTGACAGCATCGGCAATTCCCCGAGGCTCCACTTGCTCAATATAAGTGATGGAAACCTCGTCTCGTCTCTCACATCCTTCCCGATAACGATCCATGGCATCTTTCTGAGAGGGATGAATGACAATCCCAATGTCCCGAATGCCTGACTCAATCAGTTGTTCAATACAGTAGGACAGAACAGGTTTGCCGGCGACTGGAAGTAATGTTTTAGGTTGAGAATAAGTCAACGGACGAATCCTTGTCCCCTTTCCTGCACAAAGAATTAAACCCTTCATACACTCACGCTCCTGACGAATCGACCATAACTTTGTCTCGATATAGGTTAAGCTATGTTGGCATATCTGGCAGAGACACGGCGCTTGTCAGGATAAAATGGAAAAAGGCCTTCCCTTTCCGGAAGACCTTCCATTCTGACCGATCAGAAGAAATGATCATCAAAAAAAGACAACCCGACTTTCGTCAAAGTTGCCTTTTATGATACCGACTTTTCGTCGAGATTCACTTTATCCCGCCAATGTTTATCCGCTTGATCTAATGCTTCCTCAACAAATTCGAGGGCTTCCCGATATTCATATTGACGAAAAGCCTGCTCAGCATCTTCCAGAATCGTCTGCACATGTTGATCCCTTCTTCTGTAGCGGTTCGCGTATTGGATGAGGAACTCCGTTCTTTGAGCTTGTTCGATCGTCATCTGCACCACTTTCGACAGTGATTCAACTTGCGCCTCTGCTTCTTTGATATGATGCTGAACACGGGTGATTTCCAAAGGGACTCGCTGCAAGTCTTTCTTTAACTCCAGCAAAGCTTCGTCAGCCATTTTAATGCCTGATTCAACATAATCCGGCAGGCCGGGAAGGTTGCTTTTTTTCAAGTCCGTTTTTAAACGGTTCATCGTCCGCTTCAATCGCTCGAACACTTCTTTTGCCTTTAATTCATCTTCCCGAACTTCAGCAAGTTGATCAAGAAAAGCTTGCATATGTTGTTGAAAAAGTTGATGTTTTTCCTGAAAGCGTTCCAATACAGGTTTTAACTTAGGGTAAAGCTCATACAGCGCATCTTCTTCTACCTGACACTCCGCATACAGCCGTTTTAATTCGGACAACTGTTGTTGGAGTTCCTCAAGACTTTCGTCCCACTCCGCATCCCAAGAATAAGATTGTTTGATTTGGGCGATTTCTTCAGACAGGGCATTCGCTTGTTGATCAATGTCCTCCATATGTTCTGGAAGCGTCTTGACAGTGGAAAAAACAAACGCTCTCGCATTCACCTCATCTTCTAACTGGTCAAACATCTTCTCGATTTCTTCCAGCGTCTCATCCTTCCACTTCTGCAAAAGCTCGATCTCACTGTTCTCTATAAACCCAATGACCGGCTGTTTCCACTCGTGGAATGTGACCAAACGATGTTCGATTTGCGTATGCTTTAAGGAATAACCTTTATCCTTCATCTCCTGAACGGCCTGTTCCAATTCTTTCATTTTTTGCGGAATCTCATTTTCTACTTGCTCAATCAGCTCCGGCATTTTCTGAATGGCGGCCGACATGTGGGCCATATCTTGTTTGATCTCATTTAACAGGTCTTGAGCCCGAAAATAATCCCCGTTCTCCTGAGCTTCATGAAATGTCTGGAATAAGAGAGCCACCTTTTTGTTTTTTTCATGCAAAACCGGGTAGGCAATACCTAGGGCAAAAGATTGCTTCTGCAAAGAGGCGCGCAATTCATGATATTCCGCTTCTAATTTTTTCCCGTCTTCACGGCTTTCCGCTTCACTGGCCGTCAACTGATCGATTTCCGAGACGATTTTATCAAGGGATTGTTCGATCCTGAGCAATTCCTGCTTTGTTTCATTTAGTAGTTGATGACTGCGGATAAAACGGAAATGACGCGCAAAATCCTCGATATCAATGAACATTTCTTCCAGTTTTGGAAGCGCCGTATTTAAGATATCCTCCCAGTCGGACTTCCACTTCTCGAAATTGACTTCCGTCTCGCCCGACAGCTTCAAATTTTTAACCCGTGAAAGTTGTTCCGAGAAAGGTCGGTGTTCCAAATCAGCTTTCCAAGCATCAAGTTTATCCACCTGACGATAGACGACATACCGATACAAAGTCCCTGCCAACCAGAGCACTAAAAGTACAACTAAACTGAATAGCAAAAATTTTAGCCAGGCCGGAAATAACGAGGCGTCCTCATCTGAACCGCCTTCGCCGGACTGACCGGCAGCCGGCGTCTCCTCCTCAACAGCTTCGGCGGAAC
>CALBTX010000132.1 GCA_937967685.1 uncultured Bacillaceae bacterium
TGTTTTTGGACGCAGCATGGAAAAAGTGTTCCAAATCGGTCAAGAACTCGGTTATATTCGCATGCCTAAAGGGACGCTGATCGAACCCGATCAGATTAACAATATCCCGGGAGATCAGCTGGTGATTGTCTGCACTGGCAGTCAAGGGGAGTCTATGGCCGCTTTGTCCAGGATTGCCCGCGGCACCCATCGCCAGATTCAGTTGATTCCCGGAGATACGGTCGTTTTTTCATCTTCACCCATACCCGGGAATACATTAAACGTCAACCGAACGATAGACCAGTTGTTTCGCTTAGGGGCAGAAGTGATCTACGGTAACGAATTCGACATCCATGCCTCCGGACACGGAAGTCAGGAAGACATGAAGCTGATGCTCAGCTTGTTAAAGCCGACCTATTTCATCCCGATCCACGGAGAATATCGCATGTTGGCCAAACATAAGGAACTGGCCATAGACTGTGGTGTGCCTGAAAAAAATTGTTTTATTATGGAAATCGGGGATGTGCTTCAAGTGAACCGACATCAAGCCGTCTTGGGAGAAAAGGTTCCTTCAGGGCATGTCTTGGTCGACGGACACGGTATCGGCGATGTCGGCAATATTGTCTTGCGGGATCGAATGAAACTGTCTGACGACGGATTAATCGTCATCGTTATGACGATTGATATGAAGCAGTTTAAATTACTGGCCGGACCGGATGTCATTTCGCGCGGATTTATTTTTGTCCGCGAATCCGCCGATCTTGTCCAGGCGACAGAAGCGCGCGTTAAAAACCTTATTTATGAGCTCATGGACCAAAGGGTCAAGAGCTGGTCCGACATCAAATCTCAAATTATTGATGAGGTGGCTCCTTTCATATATAAAAAAATTCAACGTCGGCCGATGATCATCCCGATTATTATGGAAGTATAAGTTCGGGACGATATGTCGTTCAAGCCGGAACGCTGCCCGGAATCGTGTTGAGGAGCCGCCTGGATCAGCTGAGCTGAGTGGATTTGAACGGAGGAGAGTTGAAAAACATGTTCTCATCTTGGTTTGATTTGGTTTATCAGCCGCTGGGAGGATTTTTAGTCGTCTTTCTGGGGACGTTGCTCCTATTTGCTGAAGTGTTGGTCAAAGGCCGGTTTATTTTCGGCCTGGTCGGTTTGTCGTCCATCAGTTTATATTTTTTCGCGCACATGCAGGAAGGGCAAATCTTATGGATGGCTGTTCTGTATACCATCGGCTTAACTTTAGTTGTCCTGGATGGTAAGTTTATCGGCGATGGTACGGTGGGAGCGATCGGTGTCATTGTGATGATCACAGGTCTTGCTCTGCCTTCTCCGGACGTTTTTTACGGGATTTCCGTCGGAGCGGCCTATATTATGGGGGCCATAGGTTCGCTTGTTTTTTTGAAATTTTTTCCGCGCAGGGATTTATGGTCTAAACTGACATTGCGGGATACGCTTTCCAGTGACAAAGGTTACAATGCGATGAACGAGTCATACAAACAATTATTGGGGAAAGAAGGCATGGCTGAAACTCGCTTTAATCCCACCGGCACTGTGAATATTGACGGGGTCAGGTACAGTGCCACATCTGCAGGGCGCTGGATTGAGCAAGGATCCAAATTACGGGTGACTGAGGTGAGCGGCACCCGGATCTTGGTGGAGCTGATCGAGGATGAGGAAGATTAGTTCCGGGGTCCAGTTCTCTGCTTAATGAACAAAGTAAACCGTCAGATTCAGGCACAAGTCCTCCGTCAGATTCAAGTATAAGCCATCCGTCAGACGGCATGTACGGTTTACCTCTTCTGCATTCTGCGTTATAATGAATTCGTGAGGGAATTTGGTGGATTTTGGGTAAGATAAAATTTGGGAGAAACAAATTGGCTCCCAAATTTTATATAAAATATTACCTTACATAAAGGAGGAGTTTGTTTATGTCCAAGCATGAATTACCAGCACTTCCGTACCCGGCCAATGCGTTGGAACCTCATATCGATGCCACGACGATGGAAATCCACCATGGACGTCACCATAACACGTATGTGACCAAGTTGAACGAAGCACTTGAAGGGCATGCAGACCTGCAAGGCAAAAGTGTAGAAGATCTGATTAAGAATTTAAACGCCATTCCGGAGAGCATTCGTACGGCTGTGCGCAACAATGGCGGAGGACATGCCAACCACACTTTGTTCTGGCAAATTATGAGCCCAAACGGTGGCGGAGAACCTACAGGAGCGGTAGCTGAGGCGATTAACAAGGCATTCGGCAGCTTCGATCAGTTCAAAGAAAAATTTACCCAAGCCGCTTTGACTCGTTTTGGCAGTGGATGGGCTTGGTTGGTCGTCGATCAGAACGGCAGTCTTGAAGTGACTTCAACCCCTAATCAGGATAATCCGCTTTCTGAAGGTAAAACACCCATTTTGGGCGTCGACGTCTGGGAACATGCCTACTATCTGAAATATCAAAACAAGCGCCCGGATTATGTTGCCGCTTTCTTTAACGTCATTAACTGGGATGAAGTCAACAAGCGTTTTGAAGCTGCACGCGGCTGATGATTTCCTGCATACGGGATGACTTTTTGCATACGGCGCAAGCATACGTTTACCCATGAGCTTTGACGCTCATGGGTTTTTTGATTGGATGAAGGGGGAAGGGTTGGCAAAAAGGGTAAAAAAAGACCAAGAATAAACCTACTCTCGGTCTTTAGGATACTCCTCCGCCATGTTTTGTTTATCAGGTTGAACGGTTTCCAGTCCTTCTTGCGTATCCGCTCGCCACTCTTGAATATCATTTTTGATGCTGTCCACCGTTTCTTTCACTTTAGTGATCAGATATTCGGATTGTTCACCAACATTTTTGGCGACTTTTTGCGTTTTTTTGGAAGCATTCTGATAACCTTCCGCCAGATCAGCCCGCAGCTCTGCCCCCGATTTCGGCGAAAGCAATAAAGCCGCTGCCGCCCCCAGAAGCGCGCCGACCAACGTGCCGATCATAAAATCTTTCGTGTTCATCTGGTTCGTGTTTTCATTGGCGTTACTCTTTTCATCTCCCATTTGATCACCTCCAATTGTACGTTTTTTGATATTTGGGCCCGCATTTTTCACATTATGCGTCTTTGCCCGTCGTTCCCTTGTTTCTTTCCTTCCATTTTCGAGCCAAATAGTAACCTAAAGAAATGGCTTGCAAAATCTTCGGCCAGTCGTGATGGTTTGTCTTCGCCGATTTTTCTATTCCCGACTTCACATTATGAGTCAACGCAGAAGATATCTGCATGATGGTGCTGGATAATTGCTGAGCCGCCAGTCCGGTTTCCTCTATACTTTGAAATAAAGGATTCAGTGACCGAGACTTCTTGTCCAGATCGACGACTATCTGATTGGTGTGCTGTAACAAACGGGCGGATTCCTCTCCTAGTTGATCGATTTGAGTTTTGATTTGGGCAATCGTTTCCTCGGTTTGATTCAACGATCTTTCCATCGATTTCAAAACGCGGATTAAATAAAAAACGAGAAAACAGACGGCAATGGCAATAATAAAGACACTAACATCCATCAGTCCCATGACGATTGAACACTCCTTTTCTCCATTATATCTATCCCCATCCGGATAAGACAAGGGTCGATTTTGCATAAAAAGCCTTCTCCGTTGAAAAACTAAAAATTGACTCTTCGCCAGCAAAGGGGTTTTTCCACCCATGCATAAAGCGCATAAACTGCACAGCGTTCCCAAAATACCATACATTGATAAAATGCGCCGCTTCTTTCTGGGAGAAACTGAGCTGAGCAAAGATTTAAAATTGTTGCTGCTGATTGGCGGATTGTTCGCCTTGAGTGTTGCTCTTTCCAATACGTTTGTCAACATTTACATTTGGAAACAAAAGAGCGAGTATATGACCATTGCCCTCTACAATTTGTCCATTGTTGTCGCCCAGCCGCTGATCTTTATTTTGGCCGGTCGGTGGGCAAAGCAAGTGGATCGAGTCATTGTCCTGCGTTTAGGCGTTTTTTTCCTGTCCGTGTTTTATCTTGTCGTCTTGCTTCTGGGCAGTTTGTCCAGCCAGTTTGCCGCATTGCTGGGCCTTTTGCTCGGCGTTGGCTTTGGTTTCTACTGGCTGGCTTTTAACGTGTTAATCTTTGAAATTACGGAGCCGGATACGAGAGACATTTTTAACGGTTTTTTTGGTTTGCTCAATTCTTTGGCCGGTATGGTCGGTCCTTTTTTTGCCGGCTGGCTGATTACAAAAATGGCGTCCACCACGGGATACAAAGTGATTTTTTCCATCTCCTTGGGCTTGTTCGTTATGGCGGTGGTTCTCAGCTTCTTTATTCGACGCCGTTCTGCGGAAGGGAGATTTCAGTTAAATCCCGTCTTGCGTTGGAACGCATTGTCTTCAAACTGGAAAGGCATTCTCTTGGGCAATGTCGGTCAGGGATTGCGGGAAGGTTCTTTTGCTTTTCTGATCACCGTATGGATCTTCGTGGCCACCGGTTCGGAAATGGCTTTAGGTACTTTTAGTTTGGTGACTTCGGGGATTTCTGTCATTTTTTATTATTTGTCCGGACGGCTCATAGCGCCGAAATATCGCAAGCGGTTGATGCTGGCTGCCGCCCTTTTTTTATCTCTTTCGGTTTGGATCATCGCCTTTGACCTCACCTATGCCAAACTGATGACTTACGGGGTGGTCGTCTCAATCTTCTTTCCGATCTTGATGGTCCCTTTTCTCTCCATGTCCTATGATGTCATTGGTTCAGAGAAAAAGGCCGCCGAATGGCGTATCGAATACGTCGTCGCCAGAGAGCTGTATCTTAATGCTGGGCGTATTATAAGCATTCTTTTTTTTATGGCGGTTGTTCTGCTCTTCGAAGCTGAGCAAGCACTGCCTTACTATATTATTATTTTTGGGAATACCCAGCTTCTATTGTATTTTTGGACCCGTCGTGTACAATTAAATGAGGACAATTCTTTTTAGCGGTCCTTACAGAATATGTTTGTGAAAGATCACCATGGAGATTTGAAGACAGTCAGGGGAGAAATGACGTGAAGCAGGAATTTGCTGTGATTGGTTTGGGACGTTTTGGCGGCAGTATTTGCCGAACGCTCACCGAAATGGGGCATGAAGTGCTGGCGATTGATATCAACGAGAACAGGGTGGATGAGTTTTCGAACATCGTCACTCAAGCGGTGCGGCTGGATTCGACGGATGAAGAAGCTTTGAAAGAGATCGGCATTCGCAATATTGACAATGTTATCGTCGCCATAGGTGAAGATATTCAGGCGAGCATTTTAACGACCTTGATTTTAAAAGAAATGAATGTCCCCTCGATCACTGTGAAAGCCCGAAACGATTATCATGAAAAAGTGCTGGCCAAGATCGGCGCGGATAAAATCGTGCATCCTGAAAGAGACATGGGTGTACGCCTGGCCCACCAGTTATTATCCAAAAATGTGCTGGACCTGATCGAGCTGTCTCCGGATTACAGTCTGGTTGAAATTAAGGCCGGGGACCGGATGGTGGGCAAGTCCTTGTTGGAGCTTAATATTCGGGCCAAATATGGGTTAAACATCATGGCGATCAAATCGGGGGAAGACCGTTTGAATATCGCTCCCCGTGCAGAAGATGTCATCCGTGAGGATGATATCTTGGTGGTCATAGGAGCGAATAAAGACATATCACGCTTCGAAGAACGGGAGGGGGCATAGGTCGATTATGGGTTCCAAAAAGAAACGCAATCATCTTCCCGTGCGCTTAAATATTTTGTTTATCATCACCTTTGTTCTTTTTTCCGTTCTCATTTTCCGTCTGGGCATTGTTCAAATCGTGCAGGGGGAAGAGTATACGGCCATGGCCGAACAAAACACGGTTCGCAGTGTTTCCGTTGCTGCTCCGAGAGGGTTGATCTTGGACCGCAACGGTGAGGTTTTGGTCGATAATGAACCGATCTATACGGTCACCTATACGGAAAATACCGGATTGGATCAAGATGTGGAACAAATCGCTTCTCGTCTGTCAGAGTTGATTCATATGGACAAAGATGAAATCATCGATTCCATAGACGAGGAAGCGGCCTTTGCACCCCAGCGCATCAAACAGGACATTTCTGTCGAAGAAATGTTCCGTGTTTCCGAACATTTGGATGAAATGCCCGGTGTAGGGGTGATGGTGGATTCCCGCCGAAAATATGAATATGAAGGATTGCTTGATAATTTTCTAGGAAAAGTCGGCCCGATACCTGCCGAAGACCTTGACCAATATTTGGCCAAAGGATATGCCATGAATGAGTGGGTTGGCCTTGGAGATACGTTGGAGTATCAATATGAAGAACAGCTTCGGGGAACAGCCTCCGAGACGGAAATTGCCGTGGACCGCTCTTTGCGTCCGGTGGGCGAACCCGAACATACGCCTGGAAAACGAGGAAACGATCTCGTCCTGACCATTGACCGCAGGCTGCAGCAATATATTGAAGAAGTTATCGATGAAGAGGTCAAAAGCAATCCGCTCATTCCCGACGATCTCCCCACGGAACAACCCCACTTCGTCATGATGGATCCGCATACGGGAGAGATTTTGGGCTTGTCGGACAATGTTTTTACATATCGGGCCGGTTCTTATTTCCCGGGTTCAACGGTAAAGATGGCTTCGGTCCTGATGGGGTTGCATGAAGGCGTGGTCAGCCCTTATCAACAAATTCTCGATCAGAGGATGTATATCGGTAGAGATGGTCTTGATATTAACTCGTGGCGGCCTTTAGGTTGGGTTGACGCCCGGGAAGCGATCCAGCGATCGTCTAACATTTACGTGGCCCAAATCGGCATGAAAATGGCCGGAGCCAGCGGTCCGCGCTGGAATTTAAGTACGCAGGCCACTCGCGAAGGATTTGAAAAAGTGCGCTATTACTTCGCTCAGTTCGGGTTGGGGACGCCGACGGGCATTGATTTGCCCAATGAGAGTGACGGAGCCATTTATGACGTTATGAATCCAGGGGATTTGGCCCAACAGATGTTCGGACAATGGGACCATTACACGCCGCTCCAACTCGCCCAATATGTATCGACGATCGCCAACGGCGGCTACCGCATGAAGGCTCAGTTGGTCAAGGAAATCCGCCGAGAAGCCGCCGCTGAGGATGAACTGAGCCAAGTCGTCTGGCAGCATGAACCGACAATATTAAACCGGATTGAGATGAGTGATGAACATATTAGAATCGTCCAAGAAGGCATGAAAATGGTGACGGGCCCCGGCGGAACCGCCCAGAGCATGTTTAGAGATTTTCCGGTGAAAATTGCCGGGAAAACAGGAACCGCCCAAACAAACCGCAAGGGCATCAACCATGTTTTGTTTGTCGGTTATGCCCCGGCCGATGACCCTGAAGTCGCCTTTGCCGCTCTGGCGCCTTACTCTTCGGAATCCAACAGAGAGAATCAGGTATCCGTTGCACAAGATTTGACCAAAAAAATTTTGACTTATTATTTCGAAGAGGTTCGTTAGCCAAATTGAACAGTTTAGGAGGTTAGGAGTCCGTTGTCTGGGCTCCTTTTCAGTTGAACACAATAAAATGGACCGGGAGGAATTGTTTTTTTCATGACCTACACGTAAGATGATAATAGTTTGTTCAAATGATCATCGTTTGTTCAGTTGACGATTGGAGGGGACGATATGCCACAAAAGATTTTAGTGGTTGATGACGAACCGTCGATTGTGACGTTACTGCAATTTAACCTGGAGCAGGCTGGATTTGAGGTCATCACAGCCGCTGACGGTGAAGAGGCGTTGGAGTTAACGAAACGGGAGGATCCGGACCTTATTGTTTTGGATTTAATGTTGCCCAAAAAAGACGGGTTCGAAGTGTGTAAACAATTGCGTCAGGATAAAATCAATCTCCCGATCTTAATGTTAACGGCCAAAGACGATGAATTGGATAAAATCCTCGGCTTGGAAATCGGTGCGGACGATTATTTAACGAAGCCGTTCAGCCCCAGAGAAGTCACTGCGCGCGTCAAAGCGATTTTAAGGAGAACGCAGGCCGCTTACAATCATTCCTCCGACGAGAAAAAGGAAGAGAAACTGACGATTGGCCATCTGGAGATATACCCGAGTCAATTCGAAGCGTTTTTCAAAGGACAGCCGTTGGCCTTGACCCCGAAAGAATTTGAGCTGTTGCATTATTTGGCCAAGCACAAAGGACGCGTCCTGACCCGTGAACAGTTGTTAAACGCTATTTGGCATTATGATTATGTGGGGGATACGAGAATTGTCGACGTACACATCTCTCATTTACGGGAAAAAATACAGAAAGATTACATAAAAACAGTGCGCGGATTAGGGTATAAACTGGATGGATCTGATGGGCATGAATAAATGGTTTTTCCGTTTGTCCTTCTATCTTCTGGCGATTATGTTCGGTCATTTTCTTGTTTTGACCTTTATTTGGTCTGGAAAACTGCCCCAAGATGCAGAGGATATGTATGTCAAAATGATGAGCACTTTTTTGCTGTCATTTGTTTTTTTGGCGGCAGTCATTTATTATTTCATTCGTCAATGGATCAATCCCCTGAAAGAAATCAGCGCTTTGTTGAAAGATTTAAGTGAAGGCCATTACTGGCGGCGAATTCACCTGGGAGGTGAAAACAGCGTTCTGGATGACTTGGCCGCATATGCCAATCAGTTGGCCAGCCGATTGCAGACGGCCACCGAACACGAGAGCATGCAAGCGACACGCCTAGAGGCCATCATCCGTCACATGGGCAGCGGCTTGTTATATATTAACGATAAAGGCAGGATCATCATCACGAACGAAATGTTGGTGCAGCTGCTGGGCTGGTCAGACGATTACAGCGGGTATATTTATTATGAAGCGCCTTTGTCCGGGGATATTGTTGCCGTGATCAAGGACGCATTTGAGATGGAGGACGAAATAAACAAGCAGATCACCTTGGAGAAAGAAACGGAACGTCTGGAGATTAACCTTTCCGTTGTTCCTTTAAAGGATCATGAAAGAAGGGTGACCGGCATCGTCCTCGTTTTTCATGATATTACGGATTTGAAACGATTGGAGGAAACGCGCAAAGACTTCGTGGCCAACGTGTCCCATGAATTGAAAACACCCGTCACTTCCATCAAAGGTTTTTCTGAAACATTGTTGGATGGTGCCATGCATTCAGAAGCTCATTTGAAGGAATTTTTAGAAATTATCCGTCAAGAATCCGATCGGCTCTATCGTCTCATTCAGGAATTGTTGGATTTGTCACACATTGAACAAGGCCGATTTCAACTGCACTGGGAAAAAATCGATCTGAGGGCATTAGTGCGTGATACGTTAGCATTAGTGCGCTCCAAAGCGGAAGAAAAGCATATCCGATTGCAAACCGTAATGAATGAAGCAGCCACCATCGAAGGGGATGCCGATCGCTTACGTCAAATTTTACTTAACTTAGTCAGCAATGCCATCCAGTATACACCGGAACATGGCCTCGTCCTCATCAGGCTGCAAGAATGGGAAGATAAAGGTTACAGCATTTGTGTCCAGGATAACGGTGTTGGCATGAGTGAGAAGGATTTGCCAAGGATATTTGAACGGTTTTACCGTGTGGACCGCGCCCGAAGCCGCGCCTCGGGAGGGACCGGATTAGGCCTGGCCATCGTTAAGCATCTCGTTGAAGCCCACCATGGGGAGATAAAGGTAACGAGTGAAGAAGGAAAGGGAAGCACGTTCTGTGTTTATTTTTACAAACAGAAGCCTGAGACCAGTCGATAACGGAGATGATCAGCCGCCGAGACGGCCTCGCTTTAAAGGCCTCGTTTAAAAGAAATTTACAATGTCTTAATCCATCCTTAACGCTGTCTCAACAATTCATTGTTAAGATAATAACAAAATAAATCACACAATCCAGGGTGGAGAAAAAAGTAACCCGACGGAAAGCAAGGTGAAATGACGCTATCGATCATTTGTGCTCATGCTCTTCCATTGGTGTTACTTTTTATTTTGGAAAAAAAACTTCCACCGAACGATGATTCAGTACAAAGGGGATGATAAAAACTAATTGACAAAACATTCAATCTTTTGTCAAGAGGAGGTTTATCTTTGTTTAAATCAAAAGAAGTGATTGCGTCCATTCATAATGAGAATACGCTTCGTCTCGCTCTGGAACTGCCGGAAATCCATACGCTGTTTCTTATGACCGGAGACATTCTTAATCTTAAAACGATGGTCGAACAAGTTCATCAAGCGAATAAACGCGTATTTATACACGTCGATTTTGTCCATGGCTTGTCTACGGATGCCAAAGGGATCCAGTATATGGCCCGAATGATCGAACCGGATGGGATCATCAGTACCCGAGGACAGGTCATCCAATTGGCCAACAGAGTGGAATTATTGACGGTACAGCGTTTGTTTCTCATTGATTCGAATGCCTTGGCTTCCGGTCTGAAAAGTGTGCTGGCCAGTAAGCCCGACGCCGTAGAAGCCATGCCCGGATTGATGCCCAGAGTTATTCGGGAGCTGGTCTGTTCCCTTCATGTTCCCATCGTTTCAGGGGGATTGTTTAAAACGAAAAGTGATCTGTGTGAAGCATTTAAGGCGGGTGCACAGGCTGTTTCTACGAGTTCTCCGAATTTGTGGTCAAAAGTGACGCAACTCCATAACGGAAAAGTATCATAATTTTCGTTCGAGCGACTGTTCCTTAGTTGTCGAGGCGACGTTTGTGATGCAGAACAGGGTAAAAGGAGTGAAGGCCATGAGAAAAATGTTTTGTATGCTGGCATTAGGACTGGGATTGATCGCTGGGTGTTCTTCAGGAGAGGTTAACAGTTCGACCAAGTCTGCACAAGGGGAAGCATTCCCTGAAGAAGCGGCAGCGGAAGACGCGGTCACGATCGAGTATTGGCATGTGAACAATGAAGATTGGGGCGGAAATGCCGTGAAAGAAATTGTCCAGAACTTTAATGAGTCCCAAGATCGAATCATCGTCAAGGAAACCTTTCAACCCGGTAATTATGCGGGATTACTACAAAATGCACAAGCTGCCATCAGCGGAGGTCATCCGCCGGATGTTGTTCAGATCGGTTACAATTACATCTCTTACGTCACGGAAAATGTTCCCTATGTGCCGATCGAAACGTTGGCGGCTGAAGATGAAAAAGATCCCGACTTTTTGAGCGAAAATTACCTCGAAAATATTCTTGATTTAGGCCGTCCACCCGGCGGGGATGATATAGCCGGACTGCCCTACGGCTTGAGCAACCCCATTTTTTATATCAATGCCGATTTACTCGCAGAAGCCGGCTGGGATCCGGATCATCTTCCGCAAACCTGGGATGAGGTGAGGTCGTTAAGTGAAATGGTGCGGGACAAAACCGGCGAATACGGTCTGTATATCCAAGAACCACCCGATTCCTGGGCTCAATACGCCTTGGTCCGTTCGAACGGGGGCCATTTTCTTGGTGAAGAAGACGGTAAGCCTGTAGCCACGTTAGACATGCCCGAGGTCATCGAAGTATTCGATCTCATGGGCGATATGGTGGCCAACGGCAGCGCACTGCATATGACCTGGGAAGAAGGCATTCAAGCATTTACAAACGGCAAAGTGGCCATGATGATGACGACGATCGGTCGGCGGGCATCCATTGAAGAGCAGAGCGACTTTGATCTTCGTTCAGCGGTTATTCCTACGTTTGGCGATAAAGAACGCATGGTCGCAGCCGGAGGGAATGCGTTGTTCACTTTTTCCCAAGATGAAGAGAAACAAAAAGCGGCCTGGGAGTTTATGAAATATTTGGCCACACCCGAAGCGATGCAAATCTGGGTGGAAGGAACAGGTTATTTACCGCCCGTTGACGGTCTGGCGGAAGATCCGGATTCACTTGGACCGTTTTTTGAATCCAATCCGTTAATGCAAACAGCCAGCCAACAAATGGAAGACGTCGTACCCTGGATCAATTTCCCCGGTGAAAACGGCATTCAAGCGGAACAAGTGCTTTTGGATGCGAGAGACGAAATATTAAATGGTCAGCCTGCGGAAGAAGTGCTGAAAGACGCCAATCGAAAAATTAATGAATTCATTCAATAAGGGGAGGGGATCAACATGCAGCTCTACGTTAATTTACTGCCTTATATGACTCGTATCGATCACGTTTCCGAGCTGTTGGAGCGCTGGTCCGGAGGAATAGAAATTTCCACGGACGGACCTCACTGGCATGACCATACGGATTTGGAGAAAGAAAAACAGCGCTTTGCAGACCACCGGGGGCCGATCGGTGTTCATTTACCCATTTGGGAATTAAACCTGGCTTCGATTCAGTATCCTGAACTCGCCCGCTTTTCATTTGAGACGTACAAATCATTCCTCGAATGGTCCGCTGCTTTTGCCGGTCACGCCGTTTTGCACACGCACCTTTATTCCACGCCGCTGTTTCACCGTCAAGAAGCCCAAAAGCAATCAAAACAATATATTTATGAGCTCGGTATCATCGCCGACAAACTGGGGATAGAGCTTTTGATCGAAAATATCGGCTTCCATGACAAGATGTTGTTTGATGAAGATGAATTCGTCGATTTGTTTCAGGAAATTCCCAATGTTCACGCCTTGATTGACGTCGGGCACGCACATATCAATCAATGGGACATCCCGCGGGTCATCCACAGGCTTGGTTCGAAATGCAGGGCTTTACATCTTCATGATAACGACGGCATCAGCGACTTACATTTGCCTGTCGGTGAAGGGAACATTGACTGGGGACCCGTGTGGGAATGCCTCAAACAAGCTGATCATGACTATCTGGCGATTTTGGAGTACCGCGAAAACACGCCTTTGGAAAAGATATTGGCCGATACGGACAGGTTAACGGAGCACCTCGCAAAGGAGACGATTTGATGAGTAGAGTCTTGACTGTCCCTTTACCTTCATTAAGGGGATCATTAACAAGTTCTCCGATATTCAGGAAATGCAAACCGTACTTGTTTTTGCTTCCGGCTTTGCTTCCATTGATTTTGTTCATATTTGCTCCCTTGGTACGCTCCTTATATTTGAGTATGTTGAGTTGGAATATGGTGAGCCCTAACCCCGAGTGGGTGGGGTTCGCCAATTATCAGGAATTACTCACCAGCGAGGAATTTTGGAAGTCGACGGTCAACACGCTGAAATATGCCGGCTGCTTACTGGTGTTTTTGCTTGTTTTGCCGTTTATCACCGCCTATTCAGTGACCAGGGTCCCGATCAGAGTGCAAAACTTTTACAAAACGGCCCTGTTTGTTCCCCACGTGTTGTCGTTGGCCGTTGCTTCAGCCATTTTTCTGTGGCTGTTTAACCCGGTGGTCGGTGTATTAAATGAACTGTTGAGCTTGGTGAATATCTCCGCCATCAATTGGTTAAGCAGTCCGACATGGGCGTTGTTTTCCGTTTCGCTCATTGTAGCCTGGAATACATTCGGCTACCATTTTATTATTTTGCTGGCTGGCATTTTGGCCGTACCTGGGGAAATCGTGGAGTCGGCGCGCCTTGAAGGGATGAAGAGACATCTTGGGCTTCTGCGGCGGATCATCATACCGCTATGCGGTCCGACGCTTCTGTTTGTATTTATCATGACCGTTGTGATGGGGATTCAATTTGCTTTTGTACCGGTGCAAATGCTGACGAATGGCGGACCGAATCAAGAAACAACACATCTTGTCTTTTTGACATATCAATACGGTTTTCAATTTTTTCGCAGTGGCCTGGCTTCCGCTACCGCCATCCTCACCTTTGGCTTGTTTCTCATTCTGATTATCGTTCAAGCCTTGTTACTCGATCGGAGGGTGCATTATGAAAATTAAAATCACCATTTGGCATGTTCTCTTGATGGTGAGCTTGCTGCTCAGTTTTTTCCCTTTGTTGTGGATGATCAGCATCGCTTTTAAAGAATCGAGCCAGGTATTCAGTCACATTTTAAATCCGTTGCCCGTTCCATTGACAATCGAACATTTTCAACACGTCTGGTCAACCGTTCCGCTTCTGCGCTATTTGGGCAATTCATTTTTCGTTTCCAGTGTCGTGACGTTCTTTCAACTGTTGACCAGTTTGTTGGCCGCTTACGCTTTTACCCAATTTCAATTCAAAGGGAGGGAATTTCTGTTTTATCTTGTTCTGGCCAGCATCTTGATTCCGATTCAAGTGACCATGCTGCCCAACTACTTACTGCTCAGTGATCTCGGGCTCGTCAATACGTATGCCGGGCTCATTCTTCCCCAGCTTGCCAATGGATTGGGGGTGTTTTTACTGCGTCAATCCTTTCGCTCCATCCCCAGCAGTATTTTGGAATCGGCAAGGGTCGATGGAGCAGGAGATTTAAAGCGACTATGGACGATTATGATTCCGGCGGTGAAGCCGTCTGTCATCGCTTTAGGCATTCTGTTTTTTATTACGACATGGAACGAATATCTGTGGCCCCTGTTGGTCATCAATGATGAAACCAAACTGACCATTCCGCTGGCGATGCAGCTGTTCATCAGTACGGAGGGAGGGACATCATGGGGACCGATGATGGCGATGGCTTTACTGGCTTCGATACCGCCGCTCGTCGCCTATTTTTTGTTGCAGAAACATATCATCAGCAGTTTCCTGCATAGCGGTGTCAAATAAAAGAAGGGAGAGTTCGTGCATGTCGAATGGTCAAAGGGATATTCAATTTGAAAATGTGCAGAAATGTTTTGGAGACGTTGAAGTCATTTCTTCATTGAATCTGCACGTCAAAAGTGGGGAAAGACTTGTCTTGCTTGGTCCGTCCGGCTGCGGGAAGTCCACCCTGATTCGGTTAATAGCCGGTTTGGAAACTCCGACGTCGGGAACGATCAAAATGGGAGGACAGATCGTCAATGATGTCGATGCCGCCGATCGGAATGTGGCCATGGTGTTTCAAAATTACGCGCTATATCCGCATATGACCGTTTTTGACAACATCGCCTTCTCATTGAAACTACGGAAAATAAAACGTTCCGTCATCGAGCAAAAAGTGAAAGAAGCCGCCGAAATGGTCGCCATTGACCGTTACCTGGACAGGAAACCGGCCGAACTATCCGGCGGGCAGCGGCAGCGTGTGGCCCTGGCGCGCGCAGCCGTAAGACATGCGCCGTACTTCTTGCTCGATGAACCTTTGTCCAATCTGGACGCCATTTTGCGTGTCCACGCCCGTCATGATCTGGTGGAAATGCATGAAAAACTTCAAAATACGATGGTCTATGTCACGCACGATCAATTGGAAGCCATGACCATCGGGCAGCGGATCGCCATCCTGAATCAAGGTGTTCTCCAGCAAATGGGCACCCCTGAAGAGATTTATGACTTCCCGGCCAATCGTTTTGTGGCCAGTTTCATCGGGACGCCGCCCATGAATCTTTTGCCGTTTGAACGCAGACATGGTCAAATATACGTTGGCCATGAACCTATCAAACGTGCAGACGATCTGAGCTATACATTACCCTTGCGAGAAATCGAAGCCAATCGTCAACTACTGCTCGGTATTCGTCCGGAAAAAATAAAAATGCCCGGATACAGGCGAGATGAAGATGAAGGGAATCGGTGTCTCAATATTGAGAGCCGTTTTGTGCGCAGAGAACACATCGGCGCTCAATTTCTATACCATTTCAAAATCGGAAACTCACGTGTATTGGTGACATCCACGCAAAAAATGCCTTTTTCCACGCAAGAAAAAATGCCATTATCTTTCCCGCTGAAACACCTGCATTTCTTTAATGATGATGCCAGCGGATCGCGTTTATCGACGCCAGTTCAGACAGAAAAGCAGCCGGTTCTGTCGATGCATACCTCTTAACTCGATGCATACCTCTTAATGAAAGTTTGTACGTATGGATGATAAGAAAAGACAGACAAGAATATACCATTTTAAGATCTCACTGGATTTTTACAATTTCTTTACATCAGCTTCAAACTCGATTAATATTCTCCCCCTATAATCAGAGTTGTAAGAGAAAGAATCATCATCTGACAGGGGGAAGAGCATTGCATTTAAAAAAGGTTGCGTTGATCTTGATGGCATTAACATTGGTGTTTGTTGTCGCTGCTTGTGGTCAAGCCGAAGAATCCGGACAAGAAACGACCTCGGCAGAAGAAGGTGAAACGGAAAACAATGCCGCTGAAACCAGCACAGATGCAGAAGCAGATGCGGCCAATGAGACAGATGGATCTGTATCCGGTTCGGTTGTTATTGACGGATCCGGGACGGTATATCCGTTAATGTCCCGCATTGCTGAGGAGTATATGTATGAAAATGACGAGGTAAGTGTCGAGGTGAGCCGGGCCGGAACGAGCGCGGGGATGGAGAAGTTCATTAACGGCGAAACTGATTTTTCAAATGCTTCCAGGGAGATTAAGGCTGAAGAAGCGGCACAGTTGGAGGAAAACGGCATTGAATTTGAAGAATTTAAAGTCGCTCTGGACGGGCTGACGATCGTCATCCATCCGGAAAACACGTGGGCTGCTGAAATGACTGAAGAAGAAATCAAAACGATGTTTGTCAGCGGTGCGCTGAAAGAAGATGATAACGTCTTATGGTCGGACATCCGTCCGGAATGGCCGGAAGAACCCGTCAACTTCTATGGACCAAATGAGAATCACGGGACGAATGAATTTTTTGTTGAAGAGATTATTGAGGAACAGGAACTTGTCGAAGGGATTAATCTTCAACAAGAGTATTCCACTCTGGTAAATCTAGTGTCTGAAGATAAAAATGCGATCGGCTTCTTCGGCTATGGATATTATGCGAACAATTCGGATAAAGTGAAGGCCGTGCATGTTGATTTCGGAAACGGACCTGTGGAACCCTCTTTGGAAACCATTAAAGAGGACGGTGATTATGCCCCGTTTACCCGTCCGGTGTTCACCTATTTAAGCGTCAATGCCGCTCAGGACAAACCGCAGGTTAAAGCATTTGCCGAATATGTGTTTCATGTGGCCGGCGATCTTGCAGGCGAAACCGGGTTCGCCCCGTTGTCTCAAGAAGAATTGGAAGCCAATTTGGAGCGTGTCCAATCACTTGGACAATAATCGCTGCTGTCATTCGTATCAACATAAGGGACATGGATGGGAAGAGGTATTTCTTCCCATCCCTTATGATTGTACACTTGTGATGGTTATAAAATGAAACATGATGTTATAAACATGATGTTATAAAATGAAACGATTTGCAGGAAATCACTGTGTTGACTATCGGGGGAGCGACCCGTTTGAAGAAGGGATAGGCATGGAACAAAAAACATTCCGCGTTCAAGAGATGATCGTTAAAAAAAGGAAGACAGTACATCTCAAGCCGCTGCTGGAAAAATGTATACCCGTTTTTTTATTTTTACTTGCCTCCGTTTCCGTCCTGACAACATTGGGGATTCTGTTCACCTTGATTGTGGAAACGGTCGCCTTTTTTAGAGAAGTGTCGTTGATTGAGTTTTTCACCAGTACGGAATTGAAACCTTTGAGTCCAGTCGAACCCCAATTCAGTATATTGCCCTTACTTGTCGGCACTGTCATGACTTCTGTTGTGGCCATGATCGTCGCAATACCCATCGGTTTGACGACAGCGATTTTTCTGAGTGAGTATGCCACGGAACGGACGAGAAAGGTTTTAAAACCATTGATTGAAGTACTCGCAGGCATCCCGACCATCGTCTATGGGTTTTTTGCTTTTACTTTTGTCACTCCCGTGCTCAGGGAATTCATTCCCGGTTTGGAGGCGACCAATGCGCTCAGTCCTGGCATCGTCATGGGGATCATGATCATTCCCCTCGTCGCTTCCCTTTCAGAGGATGCGCTGAATGCCGTCCCCAACACCTTAAGAGAAGGCGCTTTGGCACTGGGCGCCACGAAACTGGAAGTCACTTGGCGCGTGGTCATTCCAGCGGCTATGTCTGGCATAATCGCTTCATTCATTCTAGGTATTTCGCGGGCGATCGGTGAAACGATGATTGTCACGATTGCCAGCGGAAGTTCAAAGGACTTAACGTTTGATCTGACCCAATCGATGCAGACGATGACGGCCTACATCGTTGAGGTGACCAGCGGGGATGCTTCAAGCGGAACGACGGCCTACTACAGTTTATATGCGGTGGCCATGACTTTATTTGTCTTTACCTTGCTTATGAATTTATTGGCTCGATACATCTCTCGCAAATTGAGGGAGGCCTATTAACATGAGGTATGTTCCTGAAGATGTATTGCAAAACAGGTTGAACAGGCGAATTTTGATCAACCGCCTCATTCAGGGATTATTTTTGTCATCCACTTTGTTTGGCCTTGTTATACTGGGCATCTTGCTCTACAGAGTGGCCGTGGACAGCATCGGCTGGCTGGATGTGGATTTTTTAACCAATAAGCTATCGACCGATCCGGAACGTGCCGGTATTAAAGGGGCTATCTTAGGGACGGTTTGGTTAATGTTCGTTGTAGGTCCGGTCACTTTGGTTCTGGGGGTCGCCACAGCCATATATTTGGAGGAATACGCCACAAAGGGGCGCTGGCAAGCTTTTATTCAAACGAACATATCCAATTTGGCGGGTGTGCCCTCCATCGTCTTCGGCTTATTAGGCCTGACCGTTTTTGTCAGAACGCTCGGGCTCGGCAATTCCATTTTGGCCGGCGGTTTAACATTGTCCCTGCTCGTTCTCCCTATCGTTGTGGTGGCCAGTCAGGAAGCGCTAAGGTCAGTCCCCCAATATTTAAGGGAAGCCTCGTTGGCGATGGGCGCCACGAAATGGCAAACGGTAAAAAATGTCGTTTTACCCGCTGCTTTGCCAGGAATCTTAACGGGGGTTATTTTGGCTCTGTCCAGAGCCATTGGTGAGACGGCACCGCTAGTCGCCATTGGCATTCCCGCCTTACTCATTCCCATCCCCGAAGGGCTCTTTGACAAATTCACGGCGTTGCCCATGCAAATTTATTATTGGACGATCGATTCAGTGCTGGTGGAAGAGTATGCTTACTTGGCGGCCGCTTCGATCATTGTCCTGTTGTTGATTTTATTTGTCATGAATTCGATCGCCATCTTCATCAGAAATAAATATCAAAAAAGATATTAACGGCTAAGCCTTTCGGGAAAGTGATGATTTGTAAAGTGTTAAAAAGGACGCATGGAAAAATCTAATCAGGACAGAAAGGGGATGGCCTATGTCTGTAGCCGTTACTAAACGTGTCAACGATACGTTGGCGTTCCCCGTCAAAAGCAAGCAGGAGGAGAGGGGAAAACGGCATGCCGAAAAGGGGCAATCCGTAGTGTATGAGACGAAAAATTTAAACTTGTGGTACGGGGATAACCACGCATTGAAAAATATTGACTTATCCATTTACGAAAATGAAGTGACGGCAGTGATCGGACCTTCCGGTTGCGGGAAGTCGACCTATGTCAAAACTTTAAACCGCATGGTAGAGCTGGTACCCGATGTGCGCATTTCCGGGGAAGTATTTTACAGAAATCGAAATATTTTCGATCAAACATTTCAAGTTGAAGAATTGCGCACCCGGGTGGGCATGGTTTTTCAAAAACCGAATCCTTTTCCGAAATCCATTTTTGAGAATGTGGCCTACGGCCCCAAAATCCACGGCATTAGCAATAAACAGATTTTAAACGAGATCGTTGAGCGCAGTTTGAGGGGCGCCGCCATCTGGGACGAAGTGAAAGACCGTTTGCATGAAAACGCATATGGTCTATCCGGTGGCCAACAGCAACGCATCTGTATCGCCCGTTGTCTCGCCATTGAACCGGATGTCATTTTAATGGATGAGCCGACCTCTGCCCTTGACCCGATATCGACCTTAAAAATTGAAGAGTTGGTGCGCGAATTGCGTCAGAAATACAGCATCGTCATCGTCACGCACAATATGCAGCAAGCGGCCCGTATTTCGGACCGGACCGCTTTCTTTCTGAACGGTGAAGTGGTCGAATACGATGAGACTGAAAAAATTTTTTCCAATCCAGAAGACCAACGAACCGAGGAGTACATTACGGGGCGCTTTGGTTAATATTTTTGTTGGGAAGGAGAGGTTGATCATGGTACGCGCGTCCTTTGACCAGCAGTTGGTCGAGTTAAAAAAGAAGCTGGTGCGGATGGGAGAACATGCCCAAATTGCGCTAACAAACGCTTTTAAGGCTTTGGAAACACAGGATATGGCACTCGCCGATCAAGTGATCAAAGAGGACGTTGTCATTAACCGCCTGGAAGATGAGCTGGATGAATTCATTATAAACATGATCGCTTCCCAGCAGCCTGTGGCGGGTGATTTGAGGAAAATCATGGCCACGTATAAGGTGATCACCAGTCTGGAACGCATCGGTGATTTCGCTGTGGATTTATCTAAGTCGACCAAACGCATCGGCCGGGAACCATTGTTGAAACCTTTGCAGGATTTGCCTTTGATGTTTGACATCGTCCGCAAGATGATTCAAGCCGGTTTGGAAGCCTATATGGAAGAAAATGTACAGTTGGCCGAGGACATGGCTAAAATGGATGACCATGTCGATGACATTTATGATACGATCATGCAAGATTTATTCAAAAAAATCATCGATCTTCCCGAGAAAGTGGAACAAGCCATTCAGCTGGCCTATGTTACTCGTTTTTTGGAACGGGCAGCCGATCATGCCACAAATATGGCTGAAGCTGTTTACTATATTACCGAAGGAAAAAGAGTCGACCTGAACCGGTAGATTCATAAGCAGACGGTCCTATCCACTTTCAACTGCTTTGACGCGGCTTGATTTTTTCTGAATGTTGTAAAAGAGATCGGTCCCGGTAAGCGTAACGAGCATTCATAGAAAAAGGTTCGAATCAGCAACGAGCAAATTCATAGAAAAAGCGTCAGAGAAGTTGTATAGTTGATGTACAGAATGAAATGCCTTTATCAATGCCATACTGTTAAGTGGATAGGGAGGAATGCATCATGTATCGATCCATTGTCTTGGGAACAGGCCCGGCGGGATTAACGGCTGCCATTTATTTGGCGCGGGCGAACCTGAATCCTTTAGTGATTGAAGGCCCGGAAGCGGGGGGGCAGTTATCTTTAACAACGGATGTCGAAAATTTCCCAGGTTTTGAGAATGGCATTATGGGCCCCGAGCTGATGCAAAACATGCGCAAACAAGCTGAACGTTTCGGAGCTGAAGTCAAGCAAGGCTGGGTGACGGAAGCAGATCTGTCCAAGCGCCCGTTCACGCTGAAGGTTGACGGTTTGGGTGAATTGCAAACCGAGTCGTTAATTGTTGCGACTGGGGCAACCGCTAAATTGTTGAATATTCCCGGGGAAAAAGAAAGTATTGGACGCGGGGTGAGCACGTGTGCCACTTGCGACGGATTTTTCTTCAAAGATAAGCGGCTGGTTGTCGTCGGGGGCGGAGACTCAGCCATGGAAGAATCCACGTTTTTAACCAAATTTGCCAAAGAAGTGCGTATCGTTCATCGCCGCAACGAGTTAAGAGCCTCTAAAATTATGCAGAACCGGGCGAAAGAAAATCCGAAAATTAAGTGGTCCTTGAACCGTCAGCCGCTGGAAGTAGTGGTCGGTGATCGAGGCGTACAAGGCCTGAAAGTGCTGAATAAAGAGACCCAGAAAGAAGAGATATTAGAAGCAGACGGTATATTTGTGGCGATTGGCCATAAGCCGAACACCGAGTTTTTGGCAGGACAGATTGAAACAGATGAATTAGGTTATATTAAGGTCAAACCGGGAACGACGGAAACGAACATCCCCGGCGTGTTTGCCTGCGGAGATGTTCAGGATCACAAATATCGTCAAGCAATTACAGCTGCGGGAAGCGGTTGTATGGCGGCTCTGGATTGTGAAAAATTTTTGGAAGGCAACCGGATCCAGGATTGGAGCAAAGTTCTGGAAAGCTAATCCTCTTATCTCAACGTTGAACGGCGAAGTGATGCCAGTCGGCATCACTTTTTTACATGTCTCAAATATTCAGCATGGCGGCTTTATCCAGGAAGAAAAAGACGAAGCCAGCCAGCAGAAAACAATAAATGGCAAAGTAAGTCAAGCGACTTTTATTCAAAAAGTCTATCAGCCATTTAATGCCTATAATTGAACAGACGAGCGAAGTGAGAAAGGCGACAACCAGCGGCACGATACCGACATCTGCCACAAAGCCCGCTTCTAGATCCGTCACTAACAGTACGGACGATCCCAGAATGACTGGAATGGAAAGTAAAAAGGAGAAACGGACCGCGGTCTTTCGCTCAAGTCCTGTCCACAGTGCGGCAATCAATGTCGAGCCCGATCTGGAAATGCCGGGTATGACCGCTAACGTTTGGGCCAGGGCCACAACGATCGTATCTTTCCAGCCCATGGTGGCCTCTGTTTTATTTCCGTATGTATGGAAGCGTTCAATGAAAATAAGGAAAAATCCAGTCAGAGCCAAGGCAGCGGCAATGACTGAAGGTGATTTCAAAGCATCGCTGATCATGTCTTCCAAAATCATGCCCAGCACACCGGTGATTAGGGTGGCACCAATGAGATACAGCCCGAATTGAAAAGAGGTCCGATGGACGGGATCTTTCCGCTTGATATAGGCCAAAAAACCGGTGATGATTTCAGCCAGGTCTTTTCTGAAATAGTAAATGACGGCGACGATGGAGGAAAGATGCAGAAATATTTCCATGATCAGACCGGGAAATTGCAAATTCAAGAGCGTTGAAGTAATGACAATATGCGCCGTGCTGGAAATTGGTAAAAACTCCGTCAGACCTTGTACAATTCCTAAGATGACAGCCTCAAAAAATGTCATGTTTACGGTTCCTCTCCTCTAGACGACGATGTGATGATGCATTTTATTTTAGAATATGCGTGGCCCGTCCGTGTTTAGAAGTCCTCTTGATTATATCTAGCGGTCTAAGTCTGGTCAACAGACCATTGGTCACAATCGTGTTGTTTATGCATACCTTATATACACCAAAATCTTGTTGACAAAATAAGAAAAGATCTTGTATTCTTTTTGAAAATCGGATAACCTGCTAACGTAAGGCTTCTGTGATGGAGATCGACACCTTCATTCGCTGAGGGTGTTTTTTCATGCTTCACCATGAGGGGGTGATGAAAATGGATAGTGATTCAATCAGTTGTGACCCATCATCCGAATATCGTTATGCCGGACGGCACTTCATAAGTTTTGTTTGTCGGGAGCATGCTAAAGGATGGAAGTCCATTTTCATCATCGCTGGTGAAGAGGCTTCCGGGTAAAAGGAGGAACACGGGATGGTTAAACTGAAGGAAAAAAATAAAGAAGCATATACACGTTCCTTACTCGAAGCGTTACATGGGGAAAATATATTATTGTTTAGAAAGTATTTTTTAGATCTGCATCCGACGGATCAAGTCGCATGTTTTATTTCCTTGAATGCTGAGATGCGCCAAAGGGTTTATCAATACCTTTCCCCGGCGGAATTTTCAGAAATATTCCGGGGTTTGGAGCTGGAAGAACAGAAAGCGCTCATTACAGAGTTGGATCACAGTTTTGCCGTAGAAATGTTTAACCAGATGTTTGCTGACGATGTGGCTGATTTTTTTGGTGAGCTTTCGGAATCGAACGCGCAGTCCTTCTTGAAGAAGATGACGAAGGCAGAAGCAGAGGACGTTAAAGATCTGCTTAAATATCCGGAAGAAACTGCCGGCGGGATCATGACCACGGAATTCATCGCTGTGTCTGATACCGATACCGTGGCAGAAGTGATGAATCTTTTGCGCAGGGAAGGACCGGAGGCTGAAACGATCTATTATCTGTACGTCGTTGATGAGCACGGTAAATTGGTCGGCGTCCTCTCTTTGAGAGACTTGATTATTTCACCGGCAGACAAACAGATTAAAGAAATTATGAGCAGACGGGTGGTTTCCGTCATGACGATGGATGATCAGGAGGATGTGGCCAAAGTGATTCAAAATTATGATTTCCTGGCCGTCCCCGTTGTTACAAATCATGGTACGCTCGTCGGAATCGTCACCGTGGATGATGTGCTCGATGTATTGGAAGAAGAGGTGACGGAAGACTTTGAAGAGTTATCGGCGGCCAGAGGATCAGCGGCGTTAGATTTGTCTTCATTCGATGCGGCGCGCAGACGGGCCCCATGGTTAATCGTATTACTGTTTCTCGGTTTGATGACGGCGAGTTTAATCGGGCTGTTTGAGGATACTTTGGAAAACGTGGCGGTATTAGCTTTGTTCATCCCGCTGATTGCCGGTGCCGCAGGAAATACCGGCACGCAGTCTCTGGCCGTTGTCGTGCGCAGCATCGCTCTGGGTAATTTGGAAAAAGGAGGCATGATTCGGCTGTTGAGGCGGGAGTTTGGCACAGGTATTTTGTTGGGTCTCGTCTGCGGGATTGTATTATCGATGCTGATTGCCTTGTTCTATGACGCCAATATGATTCTTGGGTTTATCGTCGGCTTTTCTCTGTTTTGCGTCTTAAGCATCGCCACGGTCGTCGGCGCTTTGATCCCCCTTATCATTCACAAGTTAAACATCGATCCGGCGGTGGCTTCGGGCCCTTTCATCACGACGATTAACGACATTATCGGATTGATGATATATTTCTCGATCGCCAGCTTGCTGCTGCAGTATCTTTGAGCAGCAAGCCGGTACATAAATCGCGTTTTTCCTTCCATACTAAATGATAATCTGTTCGATATGATAACCTGCTTGACGGAAGGAGAGACATGGATGGACGAATCCCCCAATGTACCTGTTTCAGACCATTTTGCTCAAAACATTGATTATTTACAGCAGGAGCTGCGCGTTGAGGAAAGTTTTGATGTGATTCATCATAAACTGGAGTATGCCGGCCGCAAGTTCGGCTTGTTTTTTATTGACGGCTTTGCCAAAGATGACATGATGCTGCATATCATGAGGCGCTTTAGTCAATTAGCGCCGAGCGATATCCGCAAAGATACGATTGAGACGCTCGTGCGCACTTTTATACCTTACATAGAAGTTGAAACAACGGAGGATCTGGAAGAAGTCATTAAACAAGTGTTGTCAGGTCAAGCGGCTTTCATTGTTGAAGGTTGTGGACAGGCCATTTTGGTCGATGTGCGCACTTATCCTTCACGTTCGCCGGAAGAACCTGATATCGAGCGCGTTGTACGGGGACCTCGAGACGGGTTTGTCGAAACTTTGATTTTTAACACCGCTTTGATCCGGCGCAGGGTGAGGGACCGCTCTTTAACAATGAAGTATTTACAGGTGGGACAGCGGTCTAAAACAGATGTCGTGCTCTCGTACATTGAAAATATCGCCGATCCCGAATTGGTGCAAAGACTGGAAGAAAAAATAAAGTCGATCTCCGTTGACGGCTTGTCCATGGGGGAAAAAACGTTAGAAGAATTCATTTTCGGACGGAATATGAATCCCTATCCGATGGTGCGCTACACGGAAAGAGGGGACACTTGCGGAGTTCATTTGATGGAGGGACATGTCTTAATTATTGTTGACGGTTCGCCCAGTGTGATGATTTGTCCGTCTACTTTTTGGCATCATGTTCAACATGCGGAAGAATACAGGCAAAAGCCGGTGGTGGGTGCTTTTTTGCGTTGGGTGCGTTTTGCGGCCATATTTGCATCTTTATTCGTCCTGCCCATTTGGTATATTTTAGCGACGAATCCGGGTTATTTACCCGAGCGCTGGCAATTTATCGGAGCCAATGATGTTGGACAACTGTCTTTATTTTGGCAATTTTTGCTGGCGGAAATTGGGGTTGAAGTATTGCGCATGGCCGCCATCCACACCCCGAATGCACTGGCAACGGCACTCGGTTTGGTGGCGGCCATTTTGATCGGTGAAACGGCTGTTGAAGTCGGGTTGTTTACCTCGGAAGTGATTTTATATTTGGCGATTGCCGTCATTGGAAACTATGCAACGCCCAGTTATGAATTAGGCCTGGCCAACCGCATCTTCAGAATCATTTTTTTGATCGCGGCCGGTTTGTTCGGGGTGTACGGATTATTGCTAGCATTCGCATTCTGGTTTATTTTATTGGCCTCGACGAAAACATTAAATACGCCTTATTTATGGCCGCTGATTCCTTTTAATGCCCGGGCCATGTACGAGGTGCTCGTTCGCTCACCGATACCGCTGCAGAATAAACGGCCGAGCGTACTCAATACGAAGGATGCCTCAAGACCTTAACACCTGCGAATAAGGCGGTTATTCCTGTTCCTGATGAAAATGATCAGGGTATGCGATGCTGGCCACCGCTTCCACCGCTTCTCCGATTCTAGGTCCCGGTCGAGTCATCACATCTGGATCCAGGGCGTAAACTTCATCATTTTGAATGGCCGTGATCTCATCCCATCCACTGCGGGATTTAATTTCCGCCACGGGATCTGCGACATGGTTTACCGTCGTGGCGATGAGGGCGGGGTCCCGAAGAATGATATCTTCTGCCGATACTTTCAACCAACCTTCTTGATCAGCAAAAATGTTCTGCACGCCAGCGTTTTCTAAGATTTCCTCCTGAAACGTATTTTTGCCGGCCGTATACATGTCCGGAGCAGGGCTGATTTCCAGGTAGATTTGTTTCTGATCTTCGATCGTTTCTACCTTTTCTTGGACATCTTCAATTTGGCTGCGAATATCCTCAATCAGCTGCTCTCCTTTTTCTGTAACACCCATCACCGCGGCAATTTGGCTGATGTCATCATAAACATCTTCAAACGAGGAAGCAGACTGGATGACGAAGACGGGAATGCCGGCTTTTTCCAACGGTTCAACCGACTCTTTTTCACCGATGGTATAAGCGAAAACGACATCTGGATCTAACTCAAGGATTCTTTCCGCATTAATGTTCACCGTATCCGAAACACGTTCGATGTCTTGTACTTCTTCCGGGTAATTATCGAAATCGGTGACACCGACCACTTTTTCTCCCGCACCTAAAGCAAACAAAATTTCCGTATTGCTCGGTTGTAAGGAGATGACCGTTTCGGGAACGCTCTCAAACGTGAATTCGGTCCCTTTATCATCCGTCACCGTGTACGTGTCACCTTCAGCCGTGTACGTGTCATTTTCAGCTTTTGACGCTTGTTCATTCTCTTCAAGCGGTGTTTCTGCTGCTTCATTCGACGTTTCCTCACTCGTCTGAGGATCGTCGGCCTGACAGGCGCTGATCAACAGGGCAAATACGATGACGATTAACAGTCTTAACCATGATTTTTTGTTCATCTACTGTACCTCCGTTTATTTTCCTTTAGTTTTGTGGCGTTGCCTCACAGGGTAAGAATGAGTGGTGAACGGAATCTCTTGCACGCCGTGCTGTTTGTTGACAAAGACGGCCATGACGAAGAAAACATTCGCCAGCAAATGGGTATAATCGAAAAGTATTTTTGGAATGTCTTGTTCCAAACTGACTTTATGCAGACAGCGGACGGACTTTTTCGCTTCACTGCGGCAGACATGAAGTGCGCAAGCGGCCGCTGTCCCTTGCGGAAGCACGAACGTTTGGATTTGATCATGCACTTCTTCGACATAAGTATCATAAATGCCGCTTAATCTTTTGAGGTCTGCTTCGCTGATGGCTAATTTCCCTCTGACAGAACCGTTAAGATGGTAAGCCATCGGCAGCAAATACATCAAATCTTCATAAACAACCGGGATATCCTTTGTTAATGAGGCGGCTTGTCCAATCCGCGTCGTCAATGCATCCGTTTGAATCTCAAAATCAACGGTCGAAGCAGATTCACGCATATACGGGTAGCATAAATACCGTAAATCTTTCTTTCCCACCCTGCTCGCTCCCCTCCTTTCCTTGAGTTGAAAATGCATCTTGCGGTCCATGTATCATTTTCTGCGGAAGCTGTGCGACGCACTAAAAAAGCCGTCCGGAGAAGACGGACGGCGTTCAGATCCTCATATGTGAGATCAGACCCTCATCACTAGGAAATGAGTAAAAATATGTGCCGTACAATCCTCTTAACTTCCGAAGAGCATAATACGTTAAAGAAAATAGGCAGGTATCCTGGCTCGTGCTTCATCTTACTTTAAGAACCTTCCCATCCGCTTGAAATGCCAAAGGCTTAGCACATTTGCAGACAGTGGCTTTTTCTTATTTCATCAGCACTCACAGTTGCGGAAACAGCTCCGGATTTGCACCGGATTCCCTATTATCTCCACGGTGGAGCACCTATTTCCCGCAAGATATATTCATTTCTTAATCAGTTTAGCATATTTTCAGGAAAAAGGTAGACTTAAAAATGATGCTGCGAGATCGATGGTCATGAATGGTCATTTTTCCTGTTTTTATGCCATCCCGTGATCGTCATTGTGAACAACATGGTGCACAGAAATAATGAGAGGTAGCCAAGTGCAAGATTGTTGGCTGAAAAATTAACATAAGTATAAATCCCCATGATGACGGCTGTCATGAACAGGATAATCAGAATAATCGGATGTACCGGTTTATTTTGATTCATTGTTTCACTTCCAATGCGTTGATTTCATGTCATGCTCCATTGTATATTAACGGTGTCACAAGCTCAAGAAAGCTTGCTTTTAAGTCACTGATTCATTGAAAAGAGGGATGCCTGTGTCACTCAGGGATCTATATGCTGGAACATTTTCAATTGTCGCTTATGATGCAGAAGCAGAGGAATGGGGAATTGCCGTCCAATCTAAACTTCTGGCCATCGGTGCTCTTTCTCCTTGGGCAGCAGCCGGCGTGGGGGCGGTCGTCACTCAGGCCTTTATTAATCCCAACTATGGTCCACAAGGGCTGAAATTGTTAGCTGAAGGCAACCGTGCAGAACAAACCGTCAAACGGCTCGTTGAGGCAGACAAGCTATCTTTCATGAGACAAATCGGTGTCGTTGATCGTCACGGAAACTCAGCAACCTATACGGGACGCAGCTGCCAGCCATGGGCCGGCGGACAGACCGGGCCTCAATATACTGTTCAAGGTAATTTATTGGCCGGACCGCAGGTGATCAAGGCCATGGTGCACAGCTACGAAACATCTCCCGGTCCTTTAGCCGAACGGTTGCTGTCCGTCCTGGAAGCAGGTCAAAAGGAGGGAGGAGATCGCAGAGGACAGCAATCAGCCGCTCTCTTGGTCGTCAAAAAAAATGGCGGTTACGCCGGTTTGAATGACCGTTATATCGATTTGCGCGTGGATGATCACCCCGCGCCGATTCAAGAACTTAAACGGCTTTATTCGTTGCATCGATTATCTTTCCCCCCACTTTGATCAAAAAAGTTCAGCGACAAGGTGTTGAGGAATTTATCGAGCACGAAAAGGTCAGTAAGGATGAATGCCTGAACATCAAGCCCGTTTTTCGGATCGGGCTTAAAAAATGACGGCAAAGAAAAAAAAGAATATCATGATCAGCTGTATGATCGCTTTGGCAAATGTGCTGCTTAAAAAGCCGATCAAGGTGGCCAACGCCACTTTCAGCGAAGATTCAAACGTTCGCTGGTGCATCATTTCGGCAAGGAGAACCAATGCGAACGGCACGACAATAACCCCAAAAGGCGGAATCACAAAACTTCCCACAATTAACCCAATGGTTGCAGCGCTTTTCCCCCAGGCAGATCCTCCCGCTTTCTTCACAAAATGCAGGTTCACCAAATAATCGGCTAAAAATATTAAAACGGTCAGCAGGCCAAAAGTGAGCCAGGCAATCCAAGATAATGCTTCTGGCTGAAGGCCAAAATGATAGAGCACAATGCCGATCCAAATCATTAAAACCGACGGGATGATCGGATAAACGAGTCCGACAAAACTGAGGATAAAACTACCGATAATGATCATCCATAAAATGATGTCCAATATATTGATCACCTCTTATTCCGTCGCTGTCTGAGTTCATTATGTCATCGATTTTACCATATTTGATTGATCTCCATCACCATGTCTGTTCGGTTGTTTACCTGTGTGTACCAAGTCTGGTCAGGCTGCATACCCGTATGCACCAAGCCTGATCAGGGTGTTATCCGTATGAAAAAAAGTCTTGCGCCTTTCGTAACGTTAAACGGTATGCTTTAAGCAGGTAACACAAGATGAAGAAAAGGTTCTGTACAAATGAGTGATTTTCCTTACGATTAGTGAATTTTCTCTTGAAAAATAAAAAAGATATTAAGATTGCTGTCATTGAGTGGAGATGTGTTACATTATGTATAAGTAAGTCACCACCCGTGATTTTCACAATGGTTTGCTTCGTGGCAAATCATTCCGAAAGCCAGTCAAAAGATACAAAAAATGGAGAGGAAGATCGTTCATGTCTGAAGAAACAAAACTCGAAAAGCCATCATTGCTGGGTATGATCTGGAGTCCAACTGAGCAGTTCGAACGCATGAGAGAACGCCCTGCCATCTGGGGAGCCATGATCGTTGTCATGATTTTATCGGCCGCGAGTTCATGGCTTCTCAGTTTTGGGGTGGAGGTTCCCGAAATTGAAGGGGTGCCGGAGGATCAGTTGGCCGGCTTTGAAGCATTCGGCCAGGCGCTGGCAGTCATCGGCGGATTTGTTATTCCACTTATCACCGTGTTCATCGTTAGCCTGATTTACTTGCTTGTCGCCAAAATGGCGCAATCAAATGTTGCGTTTAAGCAACTCTTTGCCCTGCACACACACATTGCCTTTATTGGAATGTTTGGTATGGTGCTGAACGGCATTGTGGCAGTCTTAGTTGGTGGCGCGGAGCCAGGGGTGCTCTATACAAGCCTGGGATCACTCATTGAAACAGAAGGTGCCGCCGCCAGCGTGTTCGATAGTCTTGAAGTGTTCTCCATTTGGCAGCTCATTCTGACGGCGCTCGGTCTGCAGAAGGTTGCTGGATTTTCAAAGAGATTGGCCTGGACGGTTCCGATTGTATTCTTTGTCATTGGGATATTAATGACAATGATGGGAACGTCTTTTAATGGAATGGTTGGTGTCTAACAAGCATGAAGAAGCTATGGATCACAGTCGTCGTTGTTATTATCATCGCAGGATTTATCGGCTTAAACGTTTGGAAAAATACGGAAGAAAACCAATTGGCGGTTGAAGTAACCACTTTAACAGAAGAAACGCTGACGGAAACGATGATCACACCGGGAACGTTAAAACTGGCTGAACAACAAACGATCTTTTATACACCCGAAAAGGGAGAGATCGCCGAAATTTTTGTTCAGGAAGGCGATGATGTCCAGGAAGGTACACCACTTCTTCGTTATGAAAACAGACAGCTCGAACTGGAAATGAAGCAAAATGAATTGCAGATTCGCTCCGGCCATTTGCAACTGAATGATATTCGCGAAAAGCATCAAACATTGGATCAAAAACTAGAAGAAGATGAAGAGAATGAACAGCTCCAAGCCGAACATGATCAAGTGAAACTGGAGCAGCAACAGGCAAACATTGAATTGGAACAACTGCTGCTGCAAAAAGAGTCCCTTGAGCAACAAATCGCTGATCTTGAGGTAAAAAGTGACATTGAAGGAAAAGTCATTGAAGTGAATGAACAAGTTGCCGCCGGATCAACCCAGGCGGAGCAGCTGCCGCTGATGCGCATTGGCTCATTGAATCAGCTCATTGTCGAAGGCGTCATCTCCGAATATGATGCCTTAAAAGTAAAAGCAGGACAAGCTGTCACATTGACTTCAGACGCCGCACCAGACCAGTCATGGACAGGAAAAGTGAACGAAGTGTCATCTTTACCGCTTGAGGAGGATCAGGCTGCAATGGAAGGGGGCACAGGAGGTGTTCAATATCCCATTGAAGTGACCGTTGAGGGGAACATTGACTTAAAACCAGGCTTTCAAATGGTCATTGAAATTGTGACGGATCAACGCAGGGTGAACACCCTTCCGCTGACTGCTGTCAAGCAGGAAGGTGATGCCAATTACGTTTATGTCGTTAAGGATGGTCAAGTAGAAAGACGGGAAGTCAAGGTCGGCATGGTGTCCAATGAAATGATCGAGATTACGGATGGACTGACTAAAGCAGAGCAAGTCATTGCCGATCCCGCTGACGATGTGAAGGACGGAACGGAAGTGACGGTCCAATGATCCGTCTTCAATCCATTGTCAAAAGCTTTACCGTGGCCAAAGATGAAGTGCAAGTATTAAAAGGAATTGACTTGCGCATCCGTCAAGGTGAATTTACAGCGATCATGGGTCCGTCCGGTTCCGGAAAATCGACGCTGATGAATATTATCGGTTGTCTTGATCGTCCGACAAGCGGGGCGTATTTTCTCAATGGCGATCTTGTCTCACAATACGATGAAAATGAACTGGCGCATATTCGCAACCGCTCCATCGGATTTGTGTTTCAGCAATTCCAACTGTTGCCGCGACTAAACGCTTTGAAAAACGTTGAGCTCCCGATGATATATGCCGGATTATCGAAAAAAGAACGGCAGAAGCGAGCGGCTGATGCGCTTGAAAAAGTCGGGCTGTCTGAGCGTATGCATCATTTGCCCAATGAATTATCGGGTGGGCAAAAACAACGTGTGGCCATTGCCAGAGCGATTGTCAACCAGCCGGACCTGATCCTGGCCGACGAACCGACAGGGGCATTGGATACGAAGACGAGCAGGCAAATTATGGAGCTGTTCACGATGTTAAATCAAGAAGGGGCGACGATTGTCGTTGTGACGCATGAAGAGGAAGTGGCTGAGTATGCCAAAAGAATCGTGCATGTGCGAGACGGCCTCCTTGTTAAGGATGAGGACCATGTTGCCGCAAAGGAGGGGGAAAGTGTAGAGTGAGTATCATTGAGAATATCAAGATGGCGCTTTCTTCGCTCCGTGCTCACAAAATGCGCTCTGTCTTAACCATGCTGGGTATTATTATTGGCGTCGGTTCAGTCATTGCCGTTGTGGCCATTGGTCAGGGCGGGGAAGCGATGTTGAAATCGCAAATTGCTGGAAGCGAAAACACGATCGAACTGTTATACATGCCTTCTGACGAAGAGTTGCAGGCTAACCCGAATACGATGATGATGGCCCCGTTTACAGAAGAGGATATCCGTGCGGTGGAGTCGATTCCTGAGGTGAAGCAGGTCGTGGCCACGAGTTCCGAGTATGGCCGTATTCGTTATCGGGAAGAACAGATCGAGGCTTCGATCACAGGTATTAATCAGGCTTATTTGGACGTCAACGGGCTTGAAGTAGAAAGCGGCAGGAATCTTTTATCTGCAGACTTTCTTGGAGGGCGTCGGGTGGCCGTTGTCAGTGCGTCTTTACAGGATGAACTGTTTGACGGGGAAGACCCTCTCGGTCAAGTCATTTATATTCGCGCCCAACCTGTGGAAATTGTCGGGATCCTTGAGGCACCAACAGGGTTGTTCGATTTTGGCGTGAATGAAGTGTACCTGCCCTGGAATACATGGCGTACCGTTTTTGCCTCGAGTGATTACAGCCAGGTCACCTTGCAAACCGACAGGGCAGAGGAATTGCAGGAAGCGGGGACGAAAGCAGCCGATCTGCTGAATCGAATGCATGGCACGGAAGAATCTTATCAGGTGGTCAATATGGAGGAGATCGCCGCAGGAATCGGTCAAGTGACGAGAATCATGACGATCATTATCGGCAGCATTGCAGGGGTATCGCTGCTGGTTGGCGGTATCGGTGTGATGAACATCATGCTTGTCTCCGTGACAGAACGCACACGTGAAATTGGTGTGCGCATGTCACTGGGCGCCACCCGCGGACAAATACTCTTCCAATTTCTGATTGAGGCAGTGACCTTGACACTGATCGGCGGAGCGATCGGCATGATGCTGGGTGGAGGTGCCGCATCGCTTGTTTCTTACTTTGCCGGTTGGCCATCCCTGGTGTCTTGGCCAGTTGTTGTCGGCGGTTTGCTCTTTTCCATGGTCATTGGTGTCATTTTCGGTATTTTACCGGCCAACAAAGCGGCGCGGCTAGATCCGATACAATCATTAAGATATGAATAGCTGAAAGACCTGTACATACTCTGGCGAGGACGTCTCATGGCTTTTGGCAGGAGAGTGTTTCGCCAGAGTTTTTTTATGGAAAATGAGTTGATTTTTATATCGGCGGCTGATATAATTTGCTTAAATATATCGCTATACGATATAACGCCTAACGATACTAATAAAGTGAGGAATGTATATTGTCAGAAAGTGAGGAGCACATCCCGTTAACCGAAGCTGTCTACTATATCCTTCTTGCCCTGCATGAACCGAGGCATGGCTATGGGATCATGCAGTTTATCAAAGCAATCAGTGCTGAGCGTGTCCATTTAGGACCCGGAACCCTTTACGGGGCGATTAAGAACATGTTAGAAAAAGGATGGATACAAGCAGTGAACAATGATTTGGACAGCCGCAGGAAAGAATATGAGCTGACACCTCTTGGAAGAAAAGTGGTTTTGGCCGAGATCAACCGGCTTGAGGAACTGATTGAAAACGGCAAAAAAATTATGGGAGATGAGAAAGTTGATCGTTGAGAAAAGGAGGATTTTTATCAACTATGAAAAAGAAGAGCAATGGCTGAATCAAATGGCTGCCAAAGGATGGCATCTCATTCGCTACACATTTGGCAAGTACACTTTTGAAAAGGGAACGCCCGGAGAATATATTTATCGTCTGGAACTATTGGATGAATTACCAACACACAGTGCAAGCAGAGATTATATCAAGTTCATGGAAGAGAATGGCGTCGAATATGTCGATTCATATATCCGGTGGGTCTTTTTTCGTAAAAAAGCAGATGACGGGCCCTTTGAAATTTATTCTGATTATGCGTCCCGTATGAAACATTA
>CALBTX010000133.1 GCA_937967685.1 uncultured Bacillaceae bacterium
GTTGATTCTCCGGTTGCACGCGATGGTGTTCTTGTTCAGTTTTCAAGGTTCTGGTGTGCCTTTTGAAGAGGCGAATGTTATCTTAACACGCTTTGCCGCTTTGGTCAAGGGTTAAATCAGTTCCTTTTTGTCATGAATCATTTGCCTCTTTTTTGAGCGGCATGAAAGAATATAACACACCCCTGTTTGAAAAGCAACCCTTTTTTTGAATTTGTGTTATTCGTCTGTGATATTGTCATATCGTAACGCTTCAGTGCAACATTATAGTACGGGCAACATCCCGCTTCATCGAAAAGCTTGATTCCCGCAAAGATTTTATTCCTCACGCTTATGTCTCATCGTCGGAAAAAGAAGGACATCTCGAATCGATGCCGAATCGGTGAGCAGCATGACTAAGCGATCAATACCAATCCCCAGCCCTCCCGTTGGCGGCATGCCATATTCGAGCGCTTCAATGAAATCTTCATCCATGTCATGGGCTTCTTCATTGCCTTGTTCTTTTTCCTTCAATTGGGCTAAAAATCGTTCTCTCTGATCAATGGGATCATTCAGTTCGGTAAAGGCGTTGGCATGCTCCCGGGCAACGATAAACAATTCAAAACGATCTGTAAAACGCTCGTCCTGAGCATTTTTTTTGGCCAATGGTGAAATATCCAGGGGGTGACCGTAAACAAAGGTAGGCTGAATCAGCAAATGCTCCACTTTCTGTTCAAAGAATTCATTGACAATATGACCAAACTTCATATGAGGTTCAATATTAACCCCGTGCTCCTGAGCGAGGACCTTTGCTTCATGATCGCTCATCCGCTTTGAAAAATCGACGCCGACCACATCCCGAATGGCGTCCACCATCGAGATCCGTTGCCAAGGCGTGGACAAATCGACTTCATGTTCGCCGTAGGTGAGCTTTGTCGTCCCCAATACTTCTCGAGCGACATGTTCGATAAGGTTTTCCGTCAGTTCCATCATCGTTTCAAAATCACCGTAAGCTTTATACAACTCCAACATGGTGAATTCCGGATTGTGACGGGTAGAAATGCCTTCGTTACGGTACACACGGCCAATTTCATAAACTTTTTCCAAACCTCCGACGATCAACCGTTTCAAATGAAGTTCAATGGCGATGCGCATGTACAATGGCATATCAAGCGCATTGTGGTAGGTCGTAAAAGGTTTAGCGGCAGCCCCTCCGGCAATCGTATGTAAAGTCGGCGTCTCGACTTCCAAATAGCCGAGCTTGTCCAAATAACGGCGAATCTCTTGAATGATCCGGCTGCGCAGCATAAATGTTTCTTTTACTTCCGGGTTGATGATTAAATCGACGTATCGTTTGCGGTAACGCTGCTCCACATCCTTCAAGCCATGGTATTTATCTGGAAGGGGTCGCAATGCTTTGGTGAGCAAAACGAACTCCTGGGCTTTAACCGTCGTTTCACCCCTTTTTGTTTTAAACACCAATCCCTTCACACCGACGATATCTCCTAGATCAGCCTGCTGAAACAAAGCATGAGCGGCTTCACCCACTTCATCTAAGCGAACATAAATTTGTATTTGGCCCTGCAAATCTTGAAGATGGGCAAAACCCGCTTTCCCTTGGCCTCTTTTGGTCATGATTCGGCCGGCAATTTGAACTTCAATTTCCTGAGGATCTAATTCCTCTTTAGGGATATGTCCATATTTATCCAGAATCTCTTGCGAATAATTTTGTTGCCTATACTTGGAACCAAAGGGGTCTAATCCTTTTTTTCTGAGCTGCTCCATCTTTTCCAGGCGAACTTGTACTTGATCATGCACTTCTTCACTCATTCTGCTCGCACTCCTTCAAAATAGCTAAAAAGGGGGCACACGACAAATTGTGATCCCCCAACCTCATTTTTACCTGTTTATATCTAAAATTTCATACTGTATCACACCAGCTGGCACGTTAACATCAACGATGTCTCCTTTTCTCTTGCCCAGAAGAGCCTTGCCCACCGGAGACTCGTTGGAAATTTTGTTTTGGGCAGGGTCTGACTCAGCGGACCCGACAATAGTATATTCGACCGTATCATTAAATTCAACATCTTTTAAAGTCACTTTTGACCCGACACTGACCGTTTCAGTGTCTACCTCATCATCCTGAATAATTCTGGCGTTGCGCAGCATTTTTTCTAAAGTGATGACTCGGCCTTCAATAAAAGCCTGTTCATTTTTGGCATCGTCATATTCAGAGTTTTCACTCAGGTCGCCGTAACCGATGGCCAATTTAATGCGCTCAGCCACTTCCCTGCGCTTGACGGATTTTAAGTATTCCAATTCTTTCTCTAGTTTTTCAAAACCCTCCGGTGTTAAAATCACTTCTTTTTCGCTCATGTCTATCGGACTCCTCCAGACCCATATAATTTGTGTTGTCATTATATGTAAGCGTTTTAATCTTTAGACATTTCATTACAAAAGACCTCTTGTTATGCCCCGTTGTTTGGTTCGGGATAAAACTGCCAGCTGTAAAGCAGCTGGCAGTTGGCGTGACATTGTTTCGTATTATATTTGACTTTGTTTATCCTGTCAATAGTGATTGTTCCTCATCGGAAAGGCGGTCAACAAAGTCGTACAGTATTGTCGCCAGTTCATCCCGTGTTTGGGCTTCATTAATTTTTCTGCGTATCATCGCTGCGCCTCGCATGCCTTTCAAATACCAAGAAGCATGTTTGCGCATTTCTTGGACAGCGATTTTCTCTCCTTTGAGCCTGATCAGCCGATCCATGTGTAAAATACATATGTCGATTTTCTCTGCAGGGGATGGTTCGGGATATAGCCGCCCTTCTTCCAAATATTTGACCGTCCGATACAGCATCCACGGATTTCCCAGGGCGGCTCGCCCGATCATGACACCGTCTACGCCGGTTTCGTCCAGCATCCGTTTGGCCGCCTGCGGAGAATCGACATCTCCATTGCCAATGACCGGAATATCGACGGCTTCTTTGACTTGACGAATGATGTCCCAGTTGGCCTTTCCTTCGTACATTTGCACACGCGTCCGCCCATGAACGGCTATTGCCTGCGCCCCTCCTGCTTCCGCTGCCTGGGCATTTTCCACAGCATAAATATGCTCATCGTCCCAGCCGATTCTCATTTTGACTGTAAACGGTTTTTCCACCTCTGCCACGACTTGACGCACCATATGATAAATGCGATCAGGATCGAGCAGCCAGCGTGCTCCGGCATCACATTTTGTGATCTTCGGGACCGGGCAGCCCATATTGACATCAATAATATCAGCGTTTGATTGCTGATCTACGACCTTGGCCGCCTCGATCAACGTTGGCGTATCTCCACCAAAAATTTGCAAAGATAACGGTTTTTCCCGTTCATCCACATATAACATGCGCTTCGTCCGCTCATTTCCGTGCATGATCGCTTTATCACTCACCATCTCAGCACAAACCAACCCGGCGCCGAATTCTTTAGCGATCAAACGAAACGCCGGATTGCACACCCCGGCCATCGGCGCCAAAACGACCCGATTTTTCAAACGAATATGACCGATCTTAAAACTCATGATCGAACCCCCTTTCTCATTTGATTTTTATTTGATATCTTTTCACGGTTTGATCAATCAACATCATCGTTTAAGCAAAGCTCGAATCCGTTGGCCCCGAGCTTGAACATCTTCTTCCATTTCCTGACACCTGCTCCCCCAACTTCTTCCGACCACGTTTTGACCGTTTTATGAGCGCCTTGGAGCACCAAGTCCGGTGCAATTTCGGCCAAAGGGATCAAGACAAAGGCTCTTTCCGTCAATCTGGGGTGAGGAACGGTCAGATTTTCTGTTTTTAAAGATATATGATCATAGAGCAAAATGTCAATATCGATTGTTCGCGGACCCCAGCGCACGTTTCGTATCCTCCCCCCATGCCGCTCCACTTCCAAGACTTTATGCAGCAATTGTTCGACGGAGAGCGCCGTTTTGCCTTCAACAACCATGTTCAAAAAAGGACCTTGCTCAACGTTTCCAACCGGCTCCGTTTCATAAATAGACGACCAGCGGGTGATGCATATTTTTCCAGCAAAATGCAGCCTGTTCAGTGCCTCCAACAAAAAGCGTTCCCGCTCTCCCAAATTGGAGCCGAGACCTAAATAAAAAAGGACTTCCTTCATGGGCTTGTCTCTGCCGACGGATGTGGTCGACGCCTGTTTATCTCCACAGCAACCCCCCGGTAATGCCCGGGGATGGGCGGGCTCGGCTTGGTCACTCGGACCATCACCTGTTCAATGGCCGGAAAAGACGTCAGAATGCGGGAAGCGATTTGCTCGGCCACCGTTTCTATCAGTTGGACCGTCTCTTCGGCCATAAACTTTTGAATGATCTCGTACAATTGCGCATAGTCCAGCGTGTCCTCCAGCCGATCGGACTGTCCGGCCTGCCGCAAATCCATATACACTTCCAAATCTACGATATACGATTGCCCCAATTTGTTTTCTTCCTCGTATACGCCGTGATAGGCGTAAAATTCCATCCCCTGAAAAATGATTTTATCCATGAGTTGCCAATCCTTTCTTTCCAAGCATCGCATCCATCATTTTCACCGTACGGACCGCCGCTTTAACATCATGCACGCGCACGATATGACAACCGTGATGCACGCCCAAGCTGACCGTGGCCATCGTTCCTTCCACGCGATCGTGGACGGGAGCATCCAAAATATGGCCGATAAAACGTTTGCGGGAAGTCCCCAATAAAACCGGATAGCCGTAATCGACAATGTGATGCAAATGGCGCATCACATATATATTTTGTTCATGCGTCTTGGCAAAACCGATGCCGGGATCCAATATAATCTGCCGCTTCTCCACCCCCGCTTTCATGACGAGATCAATGCTTTCCTGCAAATCTTGCAATATGTCGCCAATCAGGTCGTCGTAATTGGAGTGACGCCTATTGTGCATTAATATGATCGGGGCATTCGTGCAAGCAGCCACTCGGGCCATCAAAGGATCGGCCGTTGCCCTCCAAACATCATTGATGATGTGCGCGCCAGCCTCAATCGCTTGGCGGGCTACTTCGGCTTTGTATGTATCGATCGAAAGCGGCACCGAAAACCTGGAAGCCAGCGCTTCGACGACAGGAATGACGCGTTCAAGTTCCTCTGTTGCAGCGACCGGTTTTGATCCGGGACGGGTCGATTCACCACCAATGTCAATCATATCTGCCCCGTCCTGAATCAGGGAAGCCGCATGATCAATCGCTGCCGACAAACGGTTAAACCGGCCTCCGTCCGAAAAAGAGTCCGGCGTGACGTTCAAGATGCCCATCACATGGGTGCGTTCGTGCAAACGCAACGTAAACGGTCCCGCTTGAATGATCTGTTCACTCATCTGTTTTTTCCCCTCGCTTTGAAATAAAAAAACTGACGTTTAGAAACGCCTCTTTTAATCATTACTCATTGCATGCGATCGTCTGAAATTGTCTAAAATCTGTTTGCCATAACTTGTCATGATCGATTCAGGATGAAATTGAACACCTTCGATGGCAAATTGTTTATGGCGGATACCCATCAGTTCTCCTTCTTTCGTCCATGCACTCACCTCAAAACAAGCCGGCAAAGTTTTCTCGTCAATCATTAAAGAATGGTAGCGTGCCGCTTCAAAAGGGGATGGGATATGGCTGAAGATCGTTTTTCCATCGTGGTAAACGGGGGAGGTCTTGCCATGCATGAGACGATCTCCCTGGATGACACGGCCGCCAAACGCTTGGCCGATCACCTGATGTCCGAGACATACCCCCAATATAGGGATTCTCCCCGCAAAACAGCGGACGACATCTAAACTGATCCCCGCCTCATGAGGTGTACAAGGCCCTGGAGAAATAACGATCATCTCCGGACTGATCCGCTCAAGGTTGGCCACCGCCACTTGATCATGTCGAAAAACTTGCAGCTTTTCCCCCATTTCCCCAAAATATTGTACCAAATTGTACGTAAAAGAATCATAATTGTCAATCACAACAATCAATGCTTATGCCTCCTCCACTTTCGACGGAATGATTGTTTACATTTTAGCGTAAACGGCATAAAAAAACAGCTCAAATAGATAATTGAGCTGCATACGAATACTTTTTTTTGTGAATACAAGTCCTTTTCAGTAAGTCAGATCCCTTTCAGTGAAGACAGATCCCTTTCTTGTCAAGATAAATCTCGGATCAATAAGCCTTTTACTTAGCCTCACTGACACCGATCAATTCAGGGACGGTGACGAATTGAATGCCCTGCTGCTGCAACTGAGGAATGATGAGGTGCAAGGCGTTGACGGTACCTGACAAATCCATCGTCCAATGTCCGCCATCGTGCATGAGGATGATTGAACCCGGGAGCGTGTTGGATAATACATTATTGGCGATCACCTCGGCACCGGGTTGTGTCCAATCTAAGGAATCGACATTCCAGAGAATCACCGAGTCACCCATATCTCCCAATAGCCGAACAATCTCTCTATTTAAAGCGCCGTAAGGAGGGCGGAACAATCTTGGGCGAAATCCGAGGATTTGTTCGATCACTTCCTCAGTTGAAGTGACTTCCCAGCGCACTCGTCCCAGGCTTTCCTCCACCAGGTTGGGGTGCCAATACGTATGGTTGCCGATGGCATGATTTTCAGCATGAATTCTTTCGACAATGGAAGTATGTTCGGCAGCCCTGGCACCCATCAAGAAAAATGTGGCCTTCGCCTGATACGCACCCAAAACATCCAAGACCTGAGGCGTAAAGCGGATATCCGGGCCGTCATCAAAAGTTAAGGCAACTTGACGTTTTTCCAAAGATCCTCTTAAAACGACAATATTGGGAAATTCTTGTTGCAAAATGGCATTGGAGACTAATTGAGTCACCCTGCCTGTACTTTCCGGACCACCCTCCGGTTGACTTTGATATGTCTGTCTGTACCGTTCTGGCCGAAATCCCCCTGGACCACCGTAAAATTGATCGTGCATCTCCAATCCCCCATCTCCATATATACCTATGCATCTTTAATATATGGTCATGGAAGCACAACGGTGACCCATTTTTTGCACCTGTCGACAATCCTTACAGGATGGACAGCATTCCTTACGGATGAACAGCATTCCTTACGGATGAAAAAATGCAGATTGATTAAAGTCAACCGTTTTATACGCCCTGGTTCACCATGTTACTTTTCATCCCTATATTATTTTTCATCCCCGTATTGATAAAGCGGTGTACTCAAATAACGTTCGCCATTATCCGGGATGACAACGACGACCTTCTTTCCTTTACCTAATTTGCGAGCGATTTGCAAGGCGGCATATACGTTGGCTCCGGAAGAAATGCCACCCAAAACGCCCTCTTCTTTGGCCATTCTGCGAGCCGTCTCGAACGCTTGCTCAGTCGTGATCGTTTGCACCTCATCATAAATATCCGTATTCAAAATGTCGGGGACAAATCCGGCACCCAATCCCTGCAGCTTATGAGGGCTGGGGTCTCCTCCGGACAGAACCGGGGAATCGTGAGGTTCAACCGCCACAATGTACAGATGAGGAAATTTCTTTTTCAATACTTCACCCGCTCCGGTGATCGTTCCCCCCGTTCCGATACCGACGACAAAAGCGTCCAACTGATCACCGACTTGTTCGAGCAATTCCTGTCCCGTCGTTTCCCGGTGGATTTTCACATTGGCTTCATTAGCAAACTGTTGGGGCATGAAATACTTATTTTGGTCATTTTCGACAATTTCTTGCGCTTTGGCGATCGCCCCCTTCATTCCCTTGGCTCCAGGCGTTAAGACTAGTTCCGCCCCAAAAGCGTGCAGAAGATTGCGTCGTTCCATACTCATCGTATCAGGCATGACCAGTTTCGTTTTATACCCTTTGGCGGCGGCGACCATGGCCAATCCGATCCCCGTGTTTCCGCTTGTTGGTTCAAGAATGGTCATACCCGGTTTTAAAGCCCCGCTTTTTTCCGCTTCTTCTATCATTGATAAAGCGATCCTGTCCTTAACACTGCTGCCGGGATTAAAAAACTCCAGCTTTAAGTACACATCTGCATCGTTTTCCCCCACGATACGATTTAATTTCAGCAGGGGAGTTCGACCGATTAATTCTGTAATTGAATTGGCTACCCTCATCTCAGGGACCCTCCTTCAGATTAATGAATCCAGTCAAGATTGAAACATCGTTCAGATGACTAAAAAAAGATGCGGTGCCTAAAATTTGAATAAAAAGCGTTCAAAACCCACCTAAACCAAGCAACTTAATTGGATTTATTACATCTTAGCAGAAATTGCCGGCAGGGTCAATTCCCTTTTCAGCCCGGGTTTCATTCCTACTGATGTTGGGTGATCACCTATGTTGGGTGATCAGCGATGATTGCCGTTGATTTCCGCCACCAATTCTTTCAATTCATCCCGTCCTAATTCGTAACGCTCATGGCAAAAATGACATTCGACTTGGGCTTTTCCTTCCTGTTGAATGATGCTTTCGATTTCCTCTTTCCCTAAACTGATCAGCGTTTGCCTGACCCTGTCCACGGAACAGGAACACGAAAATGTGACCGGTGTTTTTCCTAACCAGCGAATATGTTCTCCGGGGAAAATCGCTTCAATGATGTTTTCGGGTGTATACCCCTCGTCAACCATTTTGGACACAGGGGGAAGTTGATGCAAGTGACTTTCCAAATCAGTAATCACTTCATCCTCCACTTCGGGCATGAGTTGCAAAATATATCCGCCGCTTGCTTTGACCGTGTTATCGGGGTTGACCAGCACACCGACACCGACCGCGGAAGGGGTTTGCTCAGATTGGGCGAAATAATACGTAAAATCTTCGCCAATTTCGCCGTTGACAATCGGACTCGACCCGCGGTAAGGTTCTCCCACGCCCAAATGCTTTGTCACGTAAATATTGCCCGACGTCCCCACCGCCCGGCCGACATCCAATTTACCATGCTCATTCAATGGAAAATGCACGTGCGGATTGCCGACAAAGCCCCTGACTTCTCCGTCTGCATTGGCGTCAACAACCACTTGTCCCAACGGTCCTCCTCCCTGAACCTGGATGGTCAGTTTTTCCTGTCCCTTTAACATCGCTCCCATCATTGTGCCGACTGACAGCGTGCGACCAAGTGCTGCGGAGGCCACCGGCCATAAATCATGTCTTTTTCTGCACTCCTCAGCCACTCGGGTGGTTCGGACGGCATAAATTCGGACTTGTCCGTTGAGACATAATGCTTTGCTCAAGTAGTCTTCGTTCTTTTGCGCCTGATGGGTCCTGCTCTTATTTTCTGTCATGATGGCTTGCCTCGAACTCCTTCCTTTATTTATTCATCAGCGACCTTCCGTTATTTATTGATCAGCTATTTATTGATCAGCCGTTTATATATTGACCAGCCGGTTTATTTATTGACCAGCGTTTTATTTTTTTGATAAAGCAGGTGCAATCCTTTCAGCGTTAGAAAAGGTTCGACGACATCGATTTGTTCAGATTCGGCAGCAATTAGATCAATTAAGCCTCCCGTGGCAATCACCTTTGGGTTTTGCCCGGACCATTTTTTCATCCGCTTGACCATGCCGTCCACTTGACCGACATAGCCGTACAAAATGCCAGACTGCATGGAGGTGACCGTATTTTTGCCGACGACTTCCTCCGGTAACTTTAAATCCACGCGCGGAAGCTTGGAGGCATACTGAAACAAAGCGTCAGCCGTAATCTGGATGCCCGGGGCAATCGCTCCCCCGACGTAATGCCCCCGCTCATCAATGTAGCAAAACGTGTTGGCCGTACCAGAATCGATAATGATCAGCGGGGGGTCATATTCAGCCAAAGCGGCCACTGCGTTCACAATTCGGTCTGCACCGACGTCTTTCGGGTTTTCGTATTGAATGGATAAACCCGTCTTGATTCCTGGTCCGACAATCAAAGGTTCTTGATCAAAATATTTCCTACACATGCGTTCCAAAGCAACCATTAATGAAGGGACGACAGAAGAAATAATAATGCCCTGAACCTCCTGAGGAGTGACCGAGGCTTCACGGAGCAGGCCTTTAATCAATAAAGCGCATTCATCTTCCGTCTGATTTCTATCGGTGTTCATCCGCCAATTATGTTTTAAGCTGCCGTTGTCGAAAATGCCCAATACGATGTTCGTATTGCCCACATCTATTGCTAAAATCACACATTTCACCTCTTCCGCAAAAATAAGGGAGAGCACTGCGGCTCTCCCTTATTTTACCTAATCTCCCAAAAGAGTGACAATCTTTCTCCAAGCACCTGGTCATTTTATATTCAATCATCGAAGACAATGATCGAAAATGAAGCAGCTTATTGTTTTGGGTCTTGATCCTCTTTTGACTCCTCTTTCGGTTCCTGATCCAACTTGCCGGGTTCGTCAGCTTGATTCGTTTTTTCCTGTTTGGGCTGAATTTGTATTTTTACATCCTCTTGTTCAGAAGCCTGTTTATGATCTGCAGATTCTTCTTTCGCCTGGTTTGGACCGCTTGCTTGCTCATCTTTTTTCTCAGCGGTTTGCTCCAATGGGTGAGTGGACAACTTGCCGGTCTCCAACAGTTCCTTAATTTGCTCTGCACTTAATGTTTCTACTTCCAACAATGTTTTGGCGATCAATTCCAAATCATCGCGATGCTTCGTTAACAGCTGTTTACAACGTTCATACTGTTCGTTAATGATGCGCTTGACTTCCTGATCAATTTCGTAAGCGATATTTTCACTGTAGTTCCGCTCATGTCCAATATCACGGCCCAAGAATACCTGGCCTTGGGATTCGCCGAATTGGAGGGGCCCCAGTCTGCTCATCCCGTATTCCATGACCATGCTGCGAGCTATTTGGGTGGCCCGCTGAAAGTCATTGCTTGCTCCCGTGCTCACTTCACCGAGGAAAATTTCTTCGGCCACACGCCCGCCAAGCAATCCGACGATGCGCGCTTTTAATTCCGGTTCGGTCAGCATAAAGCGATCTTCCTTCGGCAGCGGTACGGCATAACCGCCCGCATTACCGCGGGGAATGATGGTTACCTTATGAATGCGGTCGGCATGTTCCAGAAACATCCCCACGATGGTGTGACCTGATTCATGGTAAGCCACAATTTTTCTTTCCTTCTCGGATACTTTGCGGCTACGCTTTTCCGTTCCGGCGATCACACGGTCAACCGCATCATCAATTTCAACCATGCTGATTTCCTTCTTGTTCCGCCTGGCCGCAAGTAAAGCGGCTTCGTTCAGCAAGTTTTCCAGATCGGCTCCGGCAAACCCGGGCGTGCGCTTAGCAATCGTCTCAATCTCCACATCCTTGGCCAGCGGTTTGTTGCGAGCATGCACATGCAGCACTTCGATCCGACCGCGCAGATCAGGTCGGTTGACGGTGATCTGACGGTCAAAACGTCCGGGGCGCAAAAGGGCGGGATCCAAAACATCCGGCCGGTTGGTGGCCGCGATAATGATGATCCCTTCATTCGCTTCAAATCCGTCCATTTCAACCAGCAATTGGTTTAACGTTTGTTCCCTTTCGTCATGTCCGCCGCCAAGTCCGGCACCACGCTGGCGCCCCACAGCATCAATTTCATCAATAAAAATGATACACGGCGCGTTTTTCTTCGCATTTTCAAACAAATCCCGCACACGGGATGCGCCTACACCGACAAACATTTCCACGAAATCTGAACCGGAAATGCTAAAAAAGGGCACTCCCGCTTCTCCAGCGACAGCCCGGCCCAACAATGTTTTCCCCGTTCCGGGCGGGCCGACCAACAAAACCCCTTTGGGAATGCGGGCGCCCAAAGCTGAAAATTTGCGTGGATCCTTCAGAAATTCGACAACTTCAATTAATTCTTGTTTCTCCTCTTCAGCACCTGCGACATCTTTAAATGTCACCTTCTTTTTATCATCTTGAACCAGTTTGGCTTTGCTCTTCCCAAAGTTCATCACTTTGTTTCCGCCGCCCTGGGACTGACTCAAAAAGAAGATAAAGAGGATAAAGATCAATAATACCGGGATGAGAATCGTTAAAAAACTGACCCAAATAGGGTCACCGGGATCAGGCACGTATGTAACTTCTACACCATTCTGACCAGCTTGTTCCAGTTCGTGTAAAAAACCTTCAAATTGCATGGGAGCATAGGTCACAAACTGTTGTGTATCACCCACGGCTCCTTCTACATATTCACCTTCAATATACCAAACCCCTTGATCTGCATTCACTTCCACGGAGTCAATTTGACCGGCTTCCAGACGCTCGATGAATTCCGTGTAATGCAGCTCGGGTATTTCTTGTCCTGATTGGGAGAGAAAGCTGAACAGTCCAACGACGACAAGAAGCATGATTAAATAAAAAACGGAATTCCGAAAAAAACGACTCATTACTGACCTCCTCTCACAACTGCCCCCTAAGGAATGAGGTACGCTGAAAAATAAACCATTTTATATTGTACCACACGCTATTTCGGATACTCAAGTTATTCGCCTCGGTACACTTCCGGTTTCAAAACACCGATAAAAGGCAGGTTGCGATACTTTTCGGCATAATCCAAACCATAACCGACGACAAATTCGTCTGGGACGACAAAACCAACGAGATCTGCTTTTAAGTCAACCGCCCGTCTGTCGGGCTTATCCAGCAAGGTGACGATTTTGACCGACTTGGCCCGACGATGTTTGAATAAATCAACCAAATAGTTTAAGGTCAAACCGCTGTCCATAATGTCTTCCACAATGAGCACGTCCCGGCCCTCAACCGATGTATTCAAATCCTTGATGATTTTCACTTCGCCAGACGTATTCGTGGAGTTACCGTAACTGGACACATCCATAAAATCCATTTCCAAGGGGATATCCATCTCTTGAATTAAATCTGTCATGAATGGGGCCGCCCCTTTTAACACGCAAATGACCAGCGGATTTTTTCCTCTATACTCCAGCGTTAACTTTTCCCCAAGTTCTTTAATTTTCTCCTGTAATTGTTCCTCTGTAATCAGTATCTCCTTGATGTCCTCTTTCATGAAGAAGCCCCTCCCTCGGTTCGACACGGATATGTAAGACACGTTGTGTTTCGGCGGACAGTTTCGCTTTGTCCGCTCTTTTTAGACCGGGAATCCAAATGATGTCCTCTCTATCGCTGACAATGGGCCAGCCCTCCCTTTTGCTGCGCGGAATTTTGGCGTCGATAAAAATATCCTTCACCTTTCTGTGTCCGTTCATGCCGAAGGGCTGCATTTTAGCGCCGGGTTGCTTGCGCCGCACGAAGAGCGGAAAAGATAATAAACGGGCATCAAAATACGTCTCGGCAGCACCTTGCTGCTTCTTGTCCTCCACATTCATCCGTTCCAACAGGCTGGACTCATAGGCGAGGTACTCCACGGTAATCATCCACTGGCCAAACGTATACCGGCCTGCTCTGGAAATATCGATCTCGGCAGCGGCAACCCCTGCCGCCTCTTCTTTCCCCACAGTGAAACGGAGCTGTTCATATTCCCGAATGACACAGACTTCCTCCGGAAGATCGATCCGGGCATAACTTTTGTTTGCCCGACACATATGTAATATCGAATCGATATGTATTTTCTGCCACTCGTGACTTCGCACCGGCAGATAGTTTAATATTAGTAAAATGATTCTTCTTTGTAAAGCGGGAGCGATGGGCTCAAGCAAAGGCAGATTTATCGTTATTGTATTCCCGGTTTTGTTTTTGATGACTTTTTCAGCGAGAACTTGGGCCTTCTCTTCCAAAAGTTCATTTTCCTCCCGCAAGACGGCGGTCAGCTCGTGCACGGCACGATGAAGATTGGGGTTCAATGTTTTCATTTCCGGCACCAGATGCAGCCGAATGCGATTGCGGGTGTAGTCTGCGGAAAAATTACTTTGATCCACCCGGGCGCTAATACCAAAATGTCGGATATAAGCTTCAATCTCCTCTTTACTTAAGGCCATCAACGGCCGAATGATCTCATACTGAGCAGCGGAGCGTTTCACGGGCATCCCGCTGATCCCGCGCAAACCCGCTCCGCGTATCAGACGCATGAGGACCGTTTCGATTTGATCATCGGCATGGTGGGCCAAAGCGAGTTTATCGATATGCTGTTCTCTGGCCAATCGCTCGAAATAAGCGTAGCGACAGGCTCTGGCCGCCGCTTGCTTGGACAAATTTTTTTCTCGGGCATAGCGGGCGACATCCATTTTCGTCGTAAAGCAGACAATCCCCAGAGCCTGGCATGTCTGCTCAACGAATTGTTGATCTTTGTCCGCCTCCTCACCTCTGAACTGATGGTTCAAATGGGCGGCCATCACCGTCAGCTGCCATCTCCGGCGCTGTCTGTACAGCCAGTGCAAAAGCATCATCGAGTCCGGTCCACCTGAAACCCCGACGAGAACCCTGTCTCCTTCTTTCAATAAAGCATGAGTTCTAATTTCTTCCATAATCCGTTCATCAAGGTCAAGCATGGCGATGCTCCGTTCTGTCAGAGAACATGATCAACATTGACACAGCCGGGTGCAATGTGGACATGATGATTGTCACCTTCATATTACATTGTTTGTGTGAATAATAAAAGAGCAAACAGAAAAAGAAGAAAAGAAGAAATAAAGAAAAAGGAAATCGCCTTTCCTAAACGGAATCGTTTTTTGCGCTGACGGGGCTTGGACATCCGATGTTGATCCTTGAACTGTTGATGGTCGAACTGTTGATGGTCGAACTGTTGATGGTGGCCTGCAGGAGCGGATTGAGCTTGAGCTGAATGAACCGTTCTTCCAGGCATGTTAGCAGACTGATGCCTGCGATGCTGATCAGGCCCGCCTTTGACCAGATGCCAGGCCCAGAACCATTCTTTTTTCATGTCTGCCGCCGATCGATATCGACCGGACAAACCTTTCCAGACAACCTGCTGATACGGTTTTTGTGGAATGTGGTTGATCACTTTTTGTTGGAGCAAACGTTCCCTTTCCGCTCCGTTTAACGTTTGTTTCACTTTAAACTCACCGTGATATAAAGCGAGAACGATCATGGCCAGACTAAATAAATCATAGGCCGGCTCCGCTTTGCGATCCCCCATCTGCCAATAACCGCGGTCATACAATTCCGTATATTCCTTGATCATCCTGTTCATTTTGGTCATGCCGCCGGGGTCAAACCAGGCCACTTTGGGCGGCGTGTCGACCACATGTAAGTTATCCGGCTTCAAATCACCAAAAACCCACCCTTTATCATGCAAGTGTTGCAAAAAATGGAGCAATTGGACAACAAAAACAGCGATCCATTCCTTGCCTCTATGTTGAATAAACGATGTTAACGGTGTGCCTTGAATGACATTCATGACATAGAAAGGTTTTTTCTCCCGGGTATTTGGATCCAGCCAATCATCCACATCATGCACAGAAGGCCCAAGGATGATCCCTTGAGCCTTCCCTAATTGCTGCAAAACGTTCGCCTCCGCTGTAATCGAAATGCTGTCTTCCCCCAATTTTAAAGCATAACGGTTATTTCCTCGACGGACCAGGTAAACAATGCCGGTCGCTCCGCGGCCGAGTTCCTTTTCAACGGTGTATGTCCGGCCGTGCCATTGACCCCTTATCGTCCGTGCCTCAGAGCGCATTGTCTTCCAGCAACCCTTCCTGGTCAGACCACACATCTCCCCCTGCAAAATAACGCAAAGCTTCTTCCAACGCCGGTCCTGTCGGCGTCGTTCCTTTCGGCGAAAGGGAAGCCAGCCATTGATCCAATGAGGTGAATTCGGTTGACCAGTCCATTTTCAGTTCGGCGCTGTCCCTCATTCCGGGAAATGTCCACAGGGAGAAGCGGTTTTCCCCTGCTCTGGACTGCAAGGAGATGCTCAAATCTCTCAATGCCTGGCTGACCGAAGCCATTTTATGTTTCATAGAGGCGCTCGTATCGACCAGAATGAGCACATCCAAAGCCAATGTCTCACCCAGGTTTTCCACAACTTCAACGACTTGACCGCGCCGTTCCGGAGGAAGAGCATCCATTTCTTCCTGCTCACCGAGAATATGTTTTAACTCCTGATTGACCACATGTTGAATCGTTTGATTCATCGCCTTTCTGGTAACCATCTGGACGGTTTTAGGCAAGTTATGACTGTAAACAAGCTGATGGACCCCGTTTCCGGCCCTGGCGATGTTTTGGACTTCTTCCATGCCTTGATCCGACAAACTCCGACCATCCAAAATGCCGACGACATTGACCGTAATGCCATATTCACTGGCCAATGAGGCGACAGCGACCGGATCGGTCCCTTCGTTGGAACACCCGTCCGTCAACAATAAGATTTGCTTTAACTTTCCTTTGCTCATCATTGTCCCCTCCTAAGTATACTTATTCCCATTGTTGACGGCTCACAAGCTTTACATACTCGCTTGGCGGTAGATTTCTATGAAAATATGTCTTCTCTTCCCTGTGCGGCAGAACACGCTCATCACATTGAGATCGCCGGCTGTTTTTTCTTTGGCCTGATAGGCGGAATGCCCGCACTCGTAATGGTGGCCCACTTGGGGTTGTAGCGTTCGATTTTGGCCGCGACAACGGTCATATCGTCCAGAATTTGCCCATGATGGAATCGAATGACTTTTTCCAGCAACAAATCGGCCACCTGTTGAGGATCATCCGTTTCAATCTCATCAATGAGCCTTTTCATCCACATCTGTTTATTTTCGATGTGCCGGGGCGCATCATAAATGCCGTCGGTGACCATAATTAAGAGATCGCCTGCCTTTAATTGCTCGCTGACGACATCCACCTCGATATTTTCCAATATGCCCATCGGTAAATTGTGTGCAGCCACGGACAGGCACTGCCGTCCCCGTTTGATAAAACTAGGCGTCGAACCAATTTTCAAAAATTTCGTTTTCGCTGTTTGCAAGTCAACCATGGCCAAATCCAGCGTAGAAAACACTTCTTCGGTCGAGCGCAAGGCGAGGACCGAGTTAATGGATTTGATGGCCACTGTTTCTTCGATGCCTGACTGTAAAATCTGTTGTAGCAATTTTAACGTTTCATGGCTTTCCAAATGGGCGCGTTCCCCGTTGCCCATCCCATCGGCAATGGCGATGGCATATTTGCCGTTACCCACTTCCATCGTATAGGAACTGTCCCCGGAAAGGATGCCTCCTCCTTTGGCCGCGCTGGCCATACCGGTTTCGATCGTGAAAGTTTTGGCGGAGACGAGTTTCATCGTGCAATATCCGTCCCGATCATAATGACATGTTTCATTGGCGACGGTGATTTGTTCCCCGATGATATTGGTCAGCAAGGGAGCGATAATTTTCACACATTCATCATGTCCGTAACATTTCGGCTGAGTGACCTCGATTTCCACATTTCCTTCTTCCAATGAAACGATGTCCACCGAACGGATGGCTAATCCGATGTCCTCCAGGGCATCCAGCACTTGTTCTTCCTGATGATGATGTGTTTCCCCTTCCTTTTTGATTTCCCGGGCAAAATCGTTCATCACTTCGGCCACACCGGATAGTTGATCGGCAACAACCCTCCTGCTCTCATTCAGTTTATTTCTGTAGGTTAAGTACGTTTTATATTCCCCGATGTTTTCTTCCATGAGCTGCACGATTTTATCGGATTTCACGCAATGATTGGACCACTCGCGCTTTAAGGAAGGCTTTTCGATCTCCCCGTACATTTCCAGCGTTTCTACCAGTTCGTTCATTAATGTGTACGTTTGGTCGTATTTTTTCTGCCAACATTGCTCTTTTTTAAAACATACCTGGCACGTTTTCTCCGTCACCGTACTTAAGAACAGGTCGATCTGTCTCCGTTTTTCTGCATCGGATTGATTCAAACCGGAGGAAAAACTTTGCGACAGCTGCTCAAACAACTGTGAAAACTGATTCACTTTATTGGCCGTCACATCTCTGAGCCGTTTCATATAGTCTTGCTGCAGGCCGGCGTGTTCTTGAGTGCCGGGAATATATTGCGAAATGCCTGTGATCACCGTTTTCGGCGTGAGAAAAAAGAGGGCGATGGCCAACAGTGATTCGTTAAATGTTGTCCATAAGTCGGTGTTACCAACGTACAGCCCTAAGAGAAGGGTTCCGAGCAATAAACCGCTGGCCACTCCGATTTTGCGCCCTTCTCTTAACAGCCCTCCTAAAAGACCGCTGAAGGCCAGCAAACTCATTTCCACCATCGCCCCCGGATGGGCCAGGCTGAGAATGATCCCGGTGACGACCCCTACGGTGGCCCCTATCGCGCCTCCGGCAGCCATGGCAAACAGCAGAATGGCATAGCGGGAAAGCACGTTTTCCACCGATACCCCGAAGACCACCCAGCCTACTGTGCCCGTCAGCAATGTGGCGATTAAGATGACGAAGCAGATGATTTCTTCACTTTTCAACGTCTGTTTTCGTTTGCCGGTGGCCAGAAATGGAATGCTTTGCACAAAAATGAGCGTCAGGACGAGACTTAACGATGCTTCAACGGCTGCGAGCAAGAGCGCATAGCTTGTCCAATCTTGGATAAAAGCGATCAGCATTTGCGTCAACAAGACGGATGTAAAGACCACAAAAGGTGTATAAGTTAATTCGCCTTTCCCCCACCGGGTCAACATTTTTTGAATGGTCATGAAAAAGATGATGCCCAGTAATAAACTCACCGGAGCCCCCAACTCGTGACTGGCCGCACCCAATAGAACCCCGAGCGCAGACAATAAAATCTTGTCCCGGCGCAAATGGTAGACGACGGCGATAAAAGGGATGGCAAAGGGAGACAATTCGCCAATAATGACGCCTCGACCTAACAAAAATCCTAAGATGAACAACAATGCTCCCCAGCGGTGAAACAAATAATGGACACTCTTTCTGCCGAACTGTCTCACCGTTTCGAGACCGGCCCATTTCCCCAGCACAGGTTCCGTTCTGATTTGTTCCGCTTTTTTAAGCATAAAAACACCACCTGAATCATATAGTGGTATCATTATAAACAAAGTCATCACGGAAATTTTGTCAAAATAGGTGGACCGCCCCGATAAAAAGCTCGACATATTTCCAGGGAAAAGGCTAAAAATTTTTGTCATCTCATGTGCATGAAAAGCTCAGACAGGCACAAACGAAAAAAGCCCCAAGTCATGTGCTGACCCGGTGCTTCGTCATACCGCCTCATCTATGGGATCGAATGGGCAAGCCGCATTCGGAATATTTTAACCGCGCTTGGAACCCCGACCACCTCTTTTAGTATCCATATGCCTTCGCAAGGTCGTCAGGCGATCTTCGCTCTCTTTCAAAAACTTGGACATTTTCTCCTCAAAATTTTCTTTGCGGCGGGGAGATCTGCGTTGCCAGTTCTCTTGAGCTTGTTTAATGGATAGACCGATTTTTCCATCTTCTTCGACATGAATAACTTTGACTTTGACAATGTCATTGATATTCAGAAATTCATGAACATCTTTGACATATTTATCAGCAATTTCACTGATGTGAACAAGACCGGTGACCCCGTTGGCCAGCTCGACGAAAGCGCCAAAATGGGTGATCCCCGTCACCTTGCCCTCTAACTTACTCCCTACCTCAACCCCTGACATGTAAGTCGTAATCCTCCTTAAAAAAATACATAAATTTAGATAGTATAGTATAGTATACCCACTGTCAAAAGGTGTGTCAAATAATCTTTAATCAGACACATTAAAGATCATTTCGCCCTCTTTCGTTAGAAAATAATCTCTGCGCGCCACCTCGGCAATATAATCGGGGTCATGCAGCCGGTCAATTTGCTCCTGCAGTTCCCGATGGCGTTCCGTGGCCGCTTCGGCTTCGGCCCGGACTTTGGCCAAATCGGCTTGCTGATCTTCTATGACAGCCTGTTGATCGAACCACTCAGACCCGGCCCAGAAGAGAAAGACGAGCATGCCCACGGCCAGCAAATAAAGACGGAACTTCCTTGTTGCCAACATACTCCCACATCCTTGTTAGTAATCCTTTCTCTTCCACCATTTCGCCATTCGCCGCCAAACTCCTTTTTTTTCTTTCGGTTTTTTTGATGGATTTTCCGCCGGGTCCTCATTTTTTGCTTTGAAAATCGTCAGTCGAGTGATGATCGGTCTTAACGGCCGGACAAGAAAAACAACCGCTCGCCACAGAAAAAGCAAGATTTTCCATACCAGGCCAACAATGGCGGCAGCGATCACCATCAGCAGCTGGTAAATTAAAATGACGGGACGAATGATTGTCCAGAACACCACTCTTTTTAAGAAGCGAAATACTGAGATAACAGAGGTAATGAGGCCGTCCAGCAAACGCAAAAAAATGGATTCCAACAACGCTTTGTAAATCGAAAAACCTAACAATAAGGAAAGAAAGATATAGATGCGGATCTCCCCGTCATTCACCCATTGCAGCCACATAAAGACGAGCAGCCCGTTGAAGAGCCAAAATAAAATATCTTGAATTGCTTGACCAAAAGGTCGTTGACGGCGGATGCACAGCCGGGCGTACGTTGCATGACACATTCCTAAAAAAATGCCTGCCCCCGTCATGTGTACCATCGTCAAAAACTGCACTTCCAGCGTCATTTGAATAACTTGCTAAAGAGTCCTTTAGCTTTCTCCCCTCCCGGAGAATGATCAAGGTAGACCATCTCCATGACTAAACCTTCGATGGCAACCAGACCATTTTCCACATTTAAATTTTTCATATGCAAGTTTTGTCCCCGAATGGCTAAATATCCGTTTTCCGTTTCCAACAAAAATTCCTCACTGTCAAAACTTTCGACATTGATCACGCCGCTAATATCCAATTTCTTACGATTGATCATTTTCAATTCATGAAGTTTCTCAGTTTCTTTCATGCCGTAACGATTTTGTTCATACATGACCTCGTCCCTCCCCGTGTACAAGTTAGTCTCAGTACATGTTATGGCGGGAGAGAACAAATTAGAACAAAAAAGGATGACCGCATGGCCATCCCTTCTTTTTGCATCATTTGTTTTGTATGATTTGTTTTGCGTCATTTGATTTGCGTCATTAAATTAATCCATCACTTTCAGATCTTTTTTTGCTCGCTAAGCAGCGTATACAAGGTATCAGCTGCTTCCTTTTTGACGGTGTCCGGCAGTTGCTCCACCCGGACGGTCAGCAGCTTTTGTGCGTAACGAATCTGAATCTCATTGCCGACGTCAACTTTCGTTCCCGCTTTTGCGACGTGACCATCGACCGAGATGCGTCCCTTGGCACACATCTCTTTGGCCAATGTGCGTCGTTTAACAAGCCGGGATAGTTTCAAAAACTTATCCAGACGCATGAATTTACTTTACAGCATCTTTTAACTTATTGCCCGCTTTAAAAGCCGGAACCATCGTTTCTGGAATTTCAATCGTTTCTCCAGTTTGGGGATTACGCCCCATCCGGCTGGAACGTTTGCGCGCTTCAAAAGTACCGAATCCGACGAATTGAACTTTTTCACCCGAAGCAAGAGCGGAAGTAATTTCATTTAATAAACCATTAACGACTAGTTCAACATCTTTCTTCGTCAAGCCGCTTTTGTCTGAAATGTTGCTGATGATTTCATTTTTGTTCATGCTCAGTCTACCTCCTTTTAACTTCACAAAACATATTCGTGCCCCAATCGGTTTTTCCTGCTTCTTTCAGGAAAAAAATTTATATTTTTTCAGGACAGACCCAAAGCTGTAAACCTTATGAGGGCGATTTTTTCTGTGCGGACTCTTTCGCTTTGATGGACCGCCACAACTCATTTAATTCTTCAACAGAGTCGATCTGTACATCGCCAAACACGTGTGGGTGGCGGCGGATCATTTTTTCATTCATTGACTGGAGAATATCTTCCATATTGAAATCATCGTTATCTTCGGCGATCTGGGCATGCAGAAACACTTGCAGGAGCACATCACCCAATTCTTCCTGCAAATGTTGGGGATCCCCTTCTTCAATCGCTTCCAACACTTCTTCTATCTCTTCCCGCAAATATTTGCGCAAGGAGCGGTGGGTTTGTTTGCGGTCCCACGGACATCCGTCCGGCCCCCTCAATGTGCGCACGATCTCTCTGGCGCGATCATAGCGGCGGTTCAGGACATCATCCTCCTCTGCAGGCGGCAGATAGACCAACGTCACATCACTCCGTCGAATCATCCTATCCAATTCATAGAGGTGAATCCGTTCCACTTTTTCTTCCCCTAGAGTGCCCACGGCCGTCACAACCTGCACAGGGTAATCGTCCGGGTATACATGCATTAAAGTGAGTTTGATGTCTGAAGCAACCATTTGGTCATAAACTTGGGTGATGACGGTATGTAACTCCGGATGCAGATGATGTGTCTCTAAAGAAGTGCCGTCAAGAAGCACAAAACCGTCGTTCGGATCGAGCCGCAAACGAGTCCACAGCGGGTCCAGAAAACTTTGTCCGCCTATAATTTGAATGTCCACATCGGCCTGTTCATCCGCATATTGAAGTAATTGTTGCACCGTCCGCTCGGCAACGAGCGGATGGCCGGGCACCGCATAGGTGATTTCCCCTTTTTCCCGGGCCAGGCGCATCAATTCGTCCGTTATTTTCGTGTATACAGCACTAAACGTCTCCTCCTGTTCATACAGGGCATCAAATGAACGATACGTCAAACCCTCTTCCGCCAGCTCTTTCACCACCGGATGGCGCACCGTGCGCAAGTAAAGATGCTTCGCTTTTTTCAACAATCGATACGTTCCGATGGGCATCTGCTGTAAATCACCGGCTCCCAAGCCGACTATGTGCACTTTACACATCGCCTCAACCTTCTTTCTTTCCTACTTTTTTCATAATCCCTGTATATTCTAGGAAGCGAATGACCCGATCCGCTTTGGGAATGAGTGCCAACTCCCGGCGGGAGATCACTTCCAATTTTAAAAGCAACAGCATATAAACGATGACGCCCGTAAAGACCGAGATCAAGGAAACGATCATATAGTAGACGCGTCCTTCAGCAAGCAACAGCGGCAAGACATGGCCCAGCCCATTTTTCATCAGCCACACCGCAGCAGCCATCAACAGCGTGGCCAATAGCGGTTTAAGCAGCACATACCGGCTGAAGCGCATGCCGACAGTCAGCGAAACGGAGCGCACATTCAACACGGTCGCCAGCGCATATCCGATCACGGAGGCCAGAGCAGCCCCGGTAATATCGAAAACGGGGATGAGGAGCACATTGCCCACCGCTTTGACCAGCATCCCGATCAGCAAATGACGGGCCGGGAGCAGCATTTGTCCGACCCCTTGTAAAATCGCGGCCGCCGTAATATTCAAGGTCGTAAAAAAAATGACAAAAGCCAAGACGGAGATGGACGTTGTGCCGTAATCGGGAATGTACGCTTCGATGATGCCGGGATGATTCAGATAAAACATGCGGTTAATCGGTTCGGCCAAAAGGAATAAACCGACGGATGAGGCCAGACCAAGCACAAACGTCAGCTTGAGCGCCAGTCGGCTGCGTTTGGCGATCAGGCGAACGTCCTTTTTGGCCTGCGCTTCGGCAATGGACGGAACGAGGGCCAAAGCCATGGCGGTGGCGAAAAAGGCGCCAAATTGAACAAGCGGTTGTCCGCGGTCAAACAGCCCCCTGGCATCCCTGGCCGCTTCCGGCACCCAGCCGGACCAGGTCAGGATATTCGGAATCGAAGCGGAATCGACCAGCTGAAAAAGGGGAATGACCAGCGATCCTAAACTGATCGGCAGCGCATAAGCGAACACTTTCTTCATGATTTTTAGAAATGGCACATGACGAGCAGCCAATGACTGGGAAGGTAAAGATGGGGATGGCACTGAGGACGGTCTGCCCGAAAAGTTTGCCGACTGATGGACGGTGCGCTTCCAAAAAAATAAAAGGACGGCCAGGGCGGCCAGCGAACCGGTGAACGCGCCAAACACGGCTGTGGCCCCGGCCACATAAGCGCCGAATGGCATATACAAAAAATAACTGCCCAGCAAAATAGTCATCACTCTGACGATCTGTTCCACCATTTGAGAAACGCCTGTGGGCCACATCACTTGATGACCCTGGTAATAACCACGGAGGACAGCCATGAGCGGTACGATCAACAAAGCGAAGGAAACGGCCCGGATGGGCAGCGTCAGCTGTTGATCATTATTCCATAAATAGGCGATCCATGGGGCCCCAAAAAACAAAACGAGGAAAAAAAGAACACCCGTACCCGTCATGACGATGGCCGCCGCCTTAAATATGCCTCGTGCCCCGGTCACATCCCCGTACGCCAACCGTTCGGACACGAGTTTGGAAACGGCCACCGGAATGCCGGCCGTGGCCAGGGTGAGTAAAATGGTGTAGATGGGATAGACTTGACTATAAACGTAAAGCCCGGTATCCCCGGTCAAGTTTTGATACGGAATACGGTAAATGACGCCGATCACTTTCGTGAAAAAAGCGGCAAAAGCCAAAATGGCGGTTCCCTGCAGTAAACTTCGCGTTTGTTCTTCCCCGGACATACAGGAACCCCTCTCTTATGGAACTGCCATCATTATAGCACAATAGCCCTGGTCAAATAGAAGAAGCTGTTGACGGGGTCAACAGCCGGAATTGATTTCATTTTGCGCTGAATTCTGGCAGCCAGGGGCGATCTGGGGCTGATCACTGTTCCATCTGTTTGGCCAGAAATCCTGCGGCCGTTTCAGCTAATTTTGTTTCCAAATCAGCCATTTTCACGCCCTCTTTTTGACTCAGCAAGATGACGGCGCCGATAGGGTCTCCCCCGGTAATAATGGGTGCAACACAGTAAGACGTATACTCGACATGCATATCTTTACAAATTTCATATGTCCCTTTCGAACCCTCGATCATCGTTTTACGTTCATTCATGCTCTCTTCAACAATAGGACCGATGGCTTTATCCATATATTCTTTTTTCGAAACACCGCTGACAGCGATAATCGAATCCCTGTCCGCTATCAAAGCGATGTGTCCGAGACTTTCATATAGCGAATCAGCATATTCCTTCGAAAAATCGCCCAATTCGCCGATCGGGGAATATTTTTTTAAGATCACTTCCCCTTCCCTGTCCACAAAAATTTCCAACGGATCTCCTTCACGGATACGTAGCGTACGGCGAATTTCTTTAGGGATGACGACTCTGCCCAAATCATCGATACGTCGAACGATTCCTGTTGCTTTCATGTTTCTGGATGCCTCTCTTTCTGCAAAGATTAAATTCGGTGTATGAAAGCTTTCGAAAAGCGTTTGAAGATAGTATTTGTCTCCATATCCAAACATATACACTAAAAAAGGACTCCAAGCCTTTGACAGCGCTTTGGAATCCTTTGCCTCATTTCATTCAAATCGTTCATGTTCATTTATAAAACTTGCCTGGACGGGGCATCCAGTTGCCCGCCCTCAGAATGTTCATCTCCCGCAGGTTCCGCTTTCTCTTTCTTTCCTTGAACAACGTTTGCTTCGACCAACTGAAGCAGCAGGCGTTCAGCCTGATCAAGCCATGTATCTTCAGACAAACCTTTCACTTTCAAACTGATGCCGATTTGTGCCCCGGAAATTAAGCCGACATGCCGTCCAAACTGACTGACGATTTGAAACAAGCGTCCGCCGTCAATTTTATCGTTTTGAGAAGGATGAAACATCCACTTCAACACGTCATTGGCTAAAATCATCGATTCCATCCTCAAACGGAGCGCATACGCTTTAATGCGGGCCAGTTGCAGCAAACGCAGAACCGGAGCGGGAACGGTGCCGAATCGATCCAGCATTTCGTCTGCCAATTCCTCAGCTTCTTCCGGTGAACGGACTGCGGCCACTTTTTTGTACATTTCGATTTTCTGCTTGTTGTCTTCAATATACTGATCCGGAATATAAGCATCAATATGCACATCCATCTCCAAATCAATATTCTCTTCTTGGGGCGCTTCACCTTTCAATTCTTCAATCGCTTCTTTCAACATTTGGGAATACAGATCGAAACCGACAGAATTGATAAATCCGTGCTGTTCAGCCCCTAATAAATTTCCCGCGCCGCGAATGGCTAAATCGCGCATGGCGATTTTAAATCCAGAGCCGAGTTCGGTGAATTCCTTGATGGCCTGCAACCGTTTCTCCGCCACTTCGGTTAACACTTTCCCCCGCTGGTATGTGAAGTAAGCGTAAGCCGTCCTGTTTGAACGACCCACCCGGCCGCGTAATTGGTAGAGTTGGGACAAGCCCATTTTATCTGCATCATGAATGATCAGCGTGTTCACGTTGGGAATATCCACTCCCGTTTCAATAATGGTCGTACTGACCAGCACATCGTATTCCCCTTCCAAAAAACTGATCATAATCGACTCAAGTTCCGTTTCTTTCATCTGTCCGTGGGCAACGGCCACCCGGGCATCGGGTACGAGCGCGCGGATTTCCTCCGCTTTGCGTTCGATTCCCTGCACGAGGTTATACAGAAAATACACTTGTCCACCCCGGGCCATTTCTCTTTCGATCGCTTCCCTGATCAGCGCCCCTTGATATTCTACGACGTATGTTTGCACAGGGTAGCGGTTTTCCGGAGGTGTTTCGATCACGGACAAATCGCGCACGCCGAGCATGGACATATGCAATGTCCGCGGGATGGGCGTGGCGGTCAAGGTCAACACATCGATGTTCTGTTTGAGCTCCTTGATTTTTTCTTTATGGGTGACCCCAAAACGTTGTTCTTCGTCGACCACTAACAAACCGAGATCATGGAAACGCACATCTTTGGACAGCAGACGGTGGGTGCCGATGACAATATCTACCAAGCCATCCTTTAATCTCCTCAGCGTCAGATTTTGCTCTTTGCGGGAGCGGAAACGGCTGAGCACATCAATTTCGACAGGGTACTCATGAAAGCGTTCTTTAAATGTCTCATAATGTTGCTGAGCCAATATCGTCGTCGGCACGAGGATCGCCACCTGCTTATTGTCCATGACCGCTTTAAAGGCCGCCCGTATGGCCACCTCCGTTTTGCCGTAACCGACATCACCGCACAACAGCCGATCCATCGGTTTTGGTTTTTCCATATCCCGCTTGACTTCCTCGATCGAACGCAATTGATCCGGCGTTTCTTCATACGGAAAGAGCGCCTCAAATTCCCTCGTCATTTCCGAGTCCGGACTGAAAGCATATCCAGGCGTCGCTTCACGCTTGGCGTATAACTTGATCAACTTGGCGGCGATATCTTGTACGGATGATTTTACGCGTTTTTTAACCCTTTTCCATTCATTGCCGCCCAGTTGATAAATTTTAGGTGCTTTATCTTCTCCGCCCAAATATTTCTGGACCTGATCGATTTGTTCCACCGGGACATACAATTTATCGTTGTTGGCGTACTGAATGTGCAAATAATCTTTATGGGCCCCTTCGACCTCCAACGTCTGGATGCCGACATAGCGCCCGATGCCGTGATCGATATGAACGACGTAATCGCCCTCGCTCAGTTCGCTGTAATTTTTAATTCTTTGGGCATTGGACACTGGCCGGGATCGGGCAGGCGTCGTTTGTTTCTTTTGTTTTTTCATAAACAGTTCGTTTTCCGTAATCACGACGAGTGCATGTAAAGGAAGTTCGAAACCGGCATGAATGTTTCCGATTATAATGAAAGAACTGCCTTTTTGAACTTTTTCGCCTTCCCTCATTAATCTCGCTTCAATGCCAAAATCGTGCAGAACCCGGTCCATCCGCTCGGCCCTTTCCTTGTTTCCGGCCATGAACAGCACACATTGACCGCTTTTCGTCCAACGCTCCACCTCACTCTCTAAAACAGAGAACTGACCGTGGAAATGCTGCGTCGGTTTGGAAGTGAAATGAACGATATTTTGCGGCTTCGCATTCGGTATTTGCCTTAAGAAAAGGGATAGGTAAATCAAAGGCGTCTGCACTTGTTCCTGCCAGTCGGCAAAGGACATGGAAAGCGGCAAGTCGGACAAAAATTCACCGGCCTGTAAAAGGGACGTCTTCCAGTCCAGCTCTTCCCTCATGCTGTTTTCTTCCGCTTCGAGAATGCGCATCGGCTCATCTAACAAAACGAGGCTATCAGCGGAAAAATACTCTATTAACGTACTTTTTTGCTCATAAAAACAGGAAATATATTTATACATCCCTTGAAACAACGTTTCATGACGCAAGTGTTCCAAATCCAAACCAATGTGCTGCTCAAGCTTGGCCTTCAGTTCCGGATCCCGCGTTTTTGTCAATTGAGCTTCCAATTGACGCGAGACCTCTTGAACGGCATGCTGAAAATGCTCCGGATATAAAACCCATTCGACCGCTGGACCGATGCGCGCTTCCTTAAACGTTTCTTTCGAGCGTTGCGTTTCCAGATCAAACGTACGGAGCGAATCTATCTCCGTATCGAACAGTTCAATCCGCAGCGGATCTTCCTCACCGACCGGGTAAATATCTATGATCCCTCCGCGAACACTATATTCACCCTCGGATTCTACCATATCCACCCGCTGATAACCCAAGTAAAGCAGGTTGCGTTGAAAAGTGGCCATATCCACGTCCTGACCCCAGCTTAAATCGATTTGGGATTTTTTCCAAAGTTCAGGAGGCGGCAAAAGCCGCTTTAAGCCGGCGAGTGGCGTAATGACCAGCATTTTTTTATTTTGAGACAGTTGATTTAAAACTTGTATGCGCCCCCGACGCAGCTCCGGACTGGCCGTGGCCATCTCCGCAGAAATCATTTCATTGACCGGATACAAGTAAACGCTGTCTTCATCCAGCCATTCTACCAAATCTTCATAAACTTTTTGCGCCTGATGCAAGTTATGGGTCACGACAAGCTGAGACCGAGGCCGCTCTGAAAATAAAGCACTCATGAACAGCGTGCGGGCTGAACCGTTCAGCCCCGCCACTAACTGTTCGCGAATACCGCTCTCAAGTGCCTGAGAAACGTTTTGATAATCTCGACCTAAACGAAAATAGCGAAAAATCTCTTTCATGAGGTCCTCCTCTCCTATCCTCGCATACGTCTCCGTTAAATTACGCCTTCAGTGGAAACAATCATACAAGACAATCATGCAAAGAAGCCTTAGTTGACCCCTAAGGCATCTAGACGCGCATGTTCATTATTGATGAATATGCGTGTATAAACTCAATTCAGGATGACGATCCAACGTTTCCTGACAATGTTCACAAATGACATAGGCGACGATCTGCCCGTCCTCCCTGTATTGCAGGATGGATTTTTTCTCCTCCGGGGATAAGGCATCGAATCCGAGCTGTTCTTCTGAAATGACAGTTTGCTCAATTTCGCCTAATTGGCTGCGGCAATACTTGCATACATACTGAATAGACATCATCATCCCCCTCAAAGGATAGCATGACATCTATAGTATGGTTATGTTCGATTGTACATATTCATCACTTTTGAAAAATCTTCTTCCAAAAAGGAGACACAGGCGTCGGACGCTTTGTCAAGCATTTTTTGGAGAAGATCTGTTTCCGCTTCCTGAAATGCGCTCAACACATATGCAGTCACATCACCATGTTCCGGACGGCCGATCCCCATCCTGATTCTTTTAAATGTTTTTGTTCCCAAATGCTCAATAATCGATTTAACTCCGTTGTGACCCCCGGAACCGCCTTTGAGACGCAATCTGATTTGACCGAACGGTAAATCGAGATCATCGTAAATAAACAGGAAGTTCTCGTGGGAACATTTAAAAAATTGGATCACTTCGCTGACAGATTCGCCCGAACGGTTCATATACGTTAAAGGTTTGAGCAAAACCACTTTTTCGCCGTGATGGATGCTTTCTCCGAAAGCCGCGTTAAACTTTGTCCGGTCCAATGAAATGTTCATTTTTTCGGCCAGACGGTCCACGGTTAAAAAGCCGATATTATGCCTGGTTTGGGCATATTTTTCTCCCGGGTTGCCAAGACCGACAATCACTTTCACACCGCCAAACCTCCTGCCGTTTATACATTTGCTGAAAATAACGGGAAGAGACGCAACCGAGCGATGCCCACGTCTCTTCCCTCCTGAGCGCATCAACTAGTCTTCAGGTTTGTCCTCCCCTTCTTGATCATCACGTTCAACCAATTCGGGTTCAGCCTGATCCGTATCTCCCGGCGCTTCCACCTCTGTTTCGTGCGCCGGAGGCAAAATGGAAACCAATACCGTTTCTTCGTCAGCCAATAGGTCGATGCCATCGGGCAAGTTCAGCTCCCCTACAGTGACGCTCTCGCCAATGTGCAGCTGACTGATATCCACTTCGATCACTTCGGGAATATCCGCCGGTAAACAGCTCACTTCCACTGTCTGATACTGCTTCTGGACAAGGCCCCCCTCTTTTTCGCCGGGTGCCTCTCCAACTGTTTCCACTGGCACGTCCACCGTCGTTTTTTCCTTCATGTTCACTTCTTGGAAATCAACGTGTTTGATGACGTTCGTTTTGATTGGATCACTTTGCACTTCCCTGATCATGACGGTCGCCGAGTCATCGTCATAATTGAGGTTGAAGACGGCATTGATCCCTTCCTGACGAAGCAATTGCAGAAAATCCGTTTCACTGACTTGAATGGGTGTATTGCCAATATTTTTGCCATATACGACAGCCGGAATGCGGCCGGACTGACGAAGTTGGCGGTTGAACGATTTCGTCGTCGTCTCCCTTTTTTTTGCTTGCAATGTTTGCATCATACGTCACTCTCCTTAACTGTGTTTCTTCAGCATATTGTCAACCCGACATTCTATCATGCACTATCTAGGACGAGCAGTGTTTAATTGAACAGCTTGCTGACCGACAATTCTTCGTGGACACGCACGATCGCTTCCCCGATCAGCGGTGCAACAGACAAAACATGCACTTTATCAATTTGCTTGTCTGCTGAGAGCGGAATCGTATCCGTGACAACCAATTCTTTGATCTTGGAGCTTGCAATGCGTTCCACCGCCGGACCGGACAAAACGGGATGGGTACAACACGCATACACTTCTTTCGCTCCGTTTTCCGCCAAGGCATTGGCCGCCAGCGTTATTGTTCCAGCGGTATCGATAATGTCGTCGATCAAAATCGCTGTCTTCCCATTGACATCACCGACAATATTCATCACTTCGGCAACGTTCGGTTCCGGACGGCGCTTATCGATGATGGCGATAGGAGCCTTGAGACGTTCGGCCAATTTTCTGGCCCGGGTCACTCCCCCGTGATCGGGAGATACGACAACGATATCGTTCAGTTGTTTCTGTAAAAAATAGTCAGCCAAAATCGGCACACCCAGCAGATGATCGACTGGAATGTCAAAAAAACCTTGAATTTGGGCGGCGTGCAAGTCCATCGAAATCAATCGGTTAGCGCCCGCCGTTTCAATCAGGTTAGCGACAAGCTTAGCGGTAATCGGATCCCTTGCTTTTTCCTTGCGGTCCTGCCGGGCATATCCGTAATACGGAACGACGACATTAATGCTTTTCGCCGAAGCCCTGATTAAAGCATCAACCATGACCAGTAATTCCATTAAATGTTGATTCACAGGCGCTGAGGTCGACTGAATGACGAAAGTGTCAGCTCCGCGGACGCTTTCATTAATGTGCACTCTGATTTCCCCATCGCTAAAGCGGCTGACATTCGCTTTCCCCAAAGGAACGCCGATATGCCGGCAGATCGCATTCGCTAGATCAGGATTGGAATTGCAGGCAAAAACTTTCAATTTCGGGTCACGATAATTTGGCATTTTGACTCCTTATCCCTCCGACTGTTCATACTGAAATGACCGTCAATTCATCTCATTGACGAGATGATTTTTGTTTATGTTTCATTTTGTGTACATACTGTTCTTTGTTCGTCTGACGTTGTCGGGCGATGGCCAAACTTTCGGCAGGAACAGAGTCCGTAATGGTTGAACCAGCCGCTACGTAAGATCCTTCTCCGACGGTGACCGGAGCGACAAGGTTGACATTACAGCCAATGAAACTGCCGTCTTCCACCACGGTTCGATGTTTGTTTTCGCCGTCATAATTCACCGTAATGGAGCCGCAACCCATGTTAACGCCTGAACCGATATCTGCATCTCCAACATAACTTAAATGCGGAATTTTTGTCCGGTCCTTAATGACGGCGTTTTTCACCTCCACAAAATCGCCGATCTTGCATGCCTCTCCAATCGCAGAGCCCGGTCTGATGTAGGCGTATGGACCAACCTTTGTCTCTTGACCGACCGTGCTGTCTATCACTTTAGCCTGCTCGATCGTGCAACGATCGCCAATCTTGGACTGAACAATTTCCGTATTTGGACCGAGCACACAATCCTCACCAATTTCCGTTCCCGATCTCAATATCGTTCCGGGATGAATCAACGTATCCTGTCCGATCCGCACATCTGATTCTATATAAGTATGTTCAGGATCTATCAGCGTGACACCTTGGCGCATATGCGCTTCATTAATCCGTCTGCGCATCGCTTTTTCCGCTTCAGCGAGAGCCAGCCGGTCATTGACCCCCATGGTTTCCTCTGCATCAGCACTGGTATAAGCCGTGATCTTCTGCCCTTGATTGACCAGCACTTCTATACAGTCCGTCAAATAATATTCGCCCTGGGCGTTATCATTCTTGAGCTCATCCAAAGCTTGCAACAGGGACTGATTATCGAAACAGTAAATACCGGTATTAATTTCCTTCACCAGCTGTTCTTCGTCTGTCGCATCTTTTTGCTCCACAATGCGCAAGACCTGATTGTTGTCATCTCGAATAATCCGGCCGTATCCCGTCGGATCATCCACTTCAGTCGTCAAGAGCGTCACTGCGGAACGATTCTGCTCGTGGGCATCCACTAACGCTTGCAAAGTCTCCTTGGTCACCAGAGGCGTATCTCCACACAAAATCAAGGTCTGTCCTGATTTTCCGACGAGCTTATTTTTGGCAACCATCACGGCATGTCCGGTCCCCAGCTGTTCTTCCTGTTTGACAAATGTGTATGTTGGGCCCAGCCGCTGTTCCACGGTTTCCGCCCCATGACCGACGACAACGAATATTTCACGGCAATCAATGCCTGTGACCGCGTCCAAAACGTGTTGAACCATCGGCTTACCGCAGACGGGATGCAACACTTTATACAATTTGGATTTCATGCGCGTTCCTTTACCTGCAGCAAGAATGACTGCATACGTATCGGCCATCGTCATTAACTTACCTCCCATTTTGTTCTGATTTAGTATATCATAAAATAAATGACCGTTCACCTTTGATATATTCAGGCACAAAAACAACCTGCCGCCAATGTCTTTGCGTTGGCAGCAGGCTCACCACAAGCACTTTTTTCTTTGTAACAGAAAGGCATACCAGATATCACTGATCAGTACTCAACTTACTTATCGATGACTCAACTTACTCATCAGTGACTCATCGAACGGCTGATTCAGCGTTCAAGAGCAACAACCCGGGCCGGACCCCCCTCAAATCCTTCCAGTTTTAAAGAGAGGAGAAAAACAGCACCATTAAGACCATATAATATCTCCCTCTAAATTAAGATGTAAATAAGATGTAAAAAAGCTTAAGCGTTGAATATATTTTTAATAGCGCATTATAAGTCCACAAAATAACCAACAACTTGCTCTCTGCAATGAAACCCATCTTGCTTTTACAAAAATATATCTTGAAAAGCCATTCAGACACCAGCGAACTCACTCAACGAAATCATTTTGCTGTTTAAACATATTTTTTCCTCGAGCCAAGTCACCTAACAAATGGGCTTCTATCGCTTCAACCGCCTTGGCAGCATCCCTTCTTTTTACAGCTTCCAAAATCATTCGATGTTCACTGAATATCTCGATATTATGTTCAGAAAATTGCAGACTGTTTGCCCTGTACAGTAAAAGCAAAGAACGGATCTGATCTAACAAGCGTAATAATCTTCTGTTCGGACAAGGCGATGTTAATTCTTTGTGAAACTGAGTATTATATGTCAGCGTTTTCATATAATCGCCTTGAAATAATGCTTGCTCCGCATTTTTGATTGACAGACTGATCGCTTTGATCTGGTTTTCTGTCATTCGATTAATCGTTAATTCTACGGCCCGTTTCTCCAGTTGGATTCGGCAATCATAAAGATCCTCATAATCTTGCTGATTCAATTCCATCACTTTTGTGACGCCATTCTCAGTCGTTAATAAGCCATCCTTCTTTAATTGTCGAAGGGCGTCTCTAAGTGGTGTTCGGCTGATCTTCAGTTGGTCGGCAAATGTACTTTCGCTAATTTTGGATCCTGGACTAATCCTGCCTGTTAATATGGCAGCCTTGATCTCTTCATAAGCCTTGTGATATAGAGGAGTGGTCTTTTTTATTGCTTTCGGCATCACGCTGTAAAATGGCTCCCCCCTTGTTAATGTATTCGGTATACAGGATACTATTGAGACTATATACAACCTTAGTCATAAAGTCAATATAGAGAGTAGTCTTTTGTACTAAGCATTTCTAGTTAGAATGCTAAATAAAATAGTTAATGTTTATGAGTAGCATTATGTTAAAAGGATTGCAGAAATCATATTTTAATAGAATCAACAATGAACGCTTTAATAACAGTTTCGGCCGATCCTAAAATTTCGGATGTTAATTTTAATTTCCTGCCAATCTCACAGCCAATTTCATCGCCGAGCGCATCGCCCCTGGATCTGCGATCC
>CALBTX010000134.1 GCA_937967685.1 uncultured Bacillaceae bacterium
TGTGGGTGGGGCACACGGGGATCGCTCGGTCCATGTCCCTTCGCTGGAAGGGATGACCCGAGAAGCCCTCACCTCTCAGTGTTCGCGTAGTGGTGGGAGCATGTCACCAGATTCTGATTTCTTTATTCAGGACAGATACCTTCAGCGGGGTTTGTCCAATAATTTCTCCGTCTGCATGAATGGTCATCGGCTGGTCGCTTTCCACCCGGATGTTCTTTCCTTCCAGCAAGGTGACCTCTTTGAGTCTGCTGTGCCAGCCGAAGTAGACCGTGCCAAAAATAAACAGCAGTTTTAAAGGTTTTAAGCCATGTACAATGCACAGATTGAATGTTCCGTCTGCCGGATTTGCTTTGGGAGCGATTTTCATTCCCCCTGCGTAATACGGAATGTTGGAGATGGCCACCAGCCATACGTCTGAATAAACATGCTGAACACCATCGATCGTGATTTTCAGAGAGCGCGTTTCATAATTGAAAATGAGGCGCAATGCGGAAATGACATAAGCCAAACCACCGCATTTGAATTTGTTGAGCCAATGTTTGTAGGCAGATCCATTCGTTAATTTGGCGGCCTCTCCATCAAAACCGATGCCCACCCCATTAATAAATCTTCCTTTCCCTTTCCTTTTCTGATAGAGCTCATATTCCCCAAGATCATACTGACGTGCTTTCTGCATTGAAGCTTGTAATAAATGTTTGACCGCCTTGACTGGCGTTCTTGGCAAACGGAACCCTCTGATCACATCGTTGCCAGATCCGGCTGGAATACAACCAACCGGCAGTTGAGGATAAGCCGTCAAGCCGTTGATCATCTCGTGAAATGTTCCATCCCCGCCGACAGAAACGATCGCTGCCAGTTTATCGTGATACAGTTCGGCAACTTGTCTGGCAATTTCCTGGGCATGTCCCGGATAGTTCGTGTAAAAAGACCGGTAATGGACCCCTTGCTTGTCCAGTTCTTGCTTCACTTTCTTCCACGCTCTTTTTGCCTTCCCATTTCCCGATACAGGGTTTACAATAAAGATGTACATGCTCATATGCTCATCTCTCCAAACGATATTTCCTTGATGTATAAGGAGGACCGTATGGCACCTTTTTCGAATCACAGCTATTTTGATCAAATCCATCCTAAAATGGCGCAAGTGATGGCAAACGTACAGAAAGTCATCATCGGGAAGGAAAGCCTGATTGAACTTATGCTGGTGTCCATTCTGGCCAAAGGGCATGTCTTGCTTGAAGATGTTCCCGGGGTAGGCAAAACGATGCTCGTCCGTTCCCTGGCCAAATCTTTAGGATGTACGTTCAAACGGATCCAGTTTACGCCCGATTTATTACCTTCTGATGTCACCGGGGTTTCCGTCTATCATCAAAAAGATATGAGTTTTCGCTTTATCGAGGGTCCGGTTTTCGGTCATATCGTCTTGGCAGATGAAATCAACCGAACGTCTCCCAAAACGCAGTCCGCTTTACTCGAGGCGATGGAAGAAGGTCATGTGACCGTCGACGGGGACACGAAGCCGCTCCCAGAGCCTTTTTTAGTGATGGCCACGCAAAATCCAATCGACTATGAGGGAACGTTCCCGCTCCCTGAAGCCCAGCTGGATCGCTTTCTATTAAAACTGAAAATCGGTTATCCAGATAAAAAAGATGAATTGCAAATGTTAAGCCGCCTTCAAAGAGACCATCCGATTGAAAGCCTGCAATCGGTTCTTACGATTGAAGAACTTCAGCAATTTCAGCAGGCCGTTGGACATATTCATGTTGATGACTCTATTAAGGATTACATTGTTTCCTTGACCCAAGCGACACGTCAACACGAAAATGTTTATTTAGGAGTCAGTCCGCGAGGGTCTGTTGCTTTATTAAGGGCTAGTCAGTCGATGGCGTTTATTCGTGGGCGCGAATACGTCATTCCCGATGATGTTAAACTTCTGGCACCCTATGCCTTGAGTCATCGCCTGATTTTGCATGCTGAAGCGGATTATCACGGCATCGACGTTCACCAGGTACTGGGGGACATCATTCGAAAAGTCCCTGTTCCGGTAGATAAAGAAACCGTGTAGAAGGAGTGTCCCGATGAATAGAAGCAGGCCCTTCGACTACATTTTCCTCATGTCGCTCCTGATTTTAGCGTACGTCTTTGCTAAGTTTCAAGGAGGCTTTGTCAGCTGGTTTCTTTTTTATGCTTTTTTGCCCATCGCTTTATACTCCCTGCTTTATCATTTCTTTGTCTTCCGCCTGATCACCGTTGAACGCCGTGTGAACAAGCGCACTTGCACGGCCGGAGACAGTTTGGAAATCACTTACACAGTTCAAAATCCTTATCGTTTTCCCGTCGTTTATTTGCTGATTGAAGACCCAAAACCATTCTCATCTGACGACGGTTCGCATCCTATCATATTCTATCCCTGGTTTAAGCAAAAACTTTCCACGACGATCGAAGTGCCACATCTACCTCGGGGCGTCTTTCACTGGCGTGAAATGCGCATCACAAGCGGCGATCCGTTTGGCCTTATTCAAACAGATAAAAGGTATGTACAAGAACAGGAAATCGTCGTCTATCCCCGTTATGAAGAGCTGAAGCATTGGCCTGTCCGCCAAGCAAACCATACCGGTCAAACCGATCTGGCCTATCATCCAGCGAAAGATTTCACAGCGATTATTGGTGCGAGAGACTATGTTCCCGGAGACCGCCTCGGACACATTCACTGGAAGGCCAGTGCGAGTTCGGGACGATTGAAAACGATGGAGTTTGAATCTTCTTCCGTCACGGAGTTTATGTTTTTCTTAGACCGGGATCAGCATGCTTACGGTCAGGTTGACCATCCCTTGTTTGAAAAAGCTGTTTCTCTCACGGCTGCGCTTATTCATTACCGATTGAAACGGCGTGATGCCAGCGGATTAATTTCCTATGGACAGGCAAGAACATGGATCAAACCGGCGTCTGGACAAGAACAATTGTATCGTATTTTCGCACATTTAGCACGAATAAAAGCGGATTTTTCGTTCTCCTTTATCCATAAAGCGAGGCGTGAAGCAGCTGCTTTGCTTTCCGGTACAGCGGCTATCGTCATCTCCCCTCGATTGGATCATGAGATGGTTGATTTTCTGAAATATCTTCGTGATCGCCGGTTGATTGTTCAGTTTTTCTGGGTGCAAGGCACGGGAGAGCTAAACGTGAGGCAACAGTCGCATTTAACGTTGTTGCACAAGGAAAAACTGGCTTATCATATCCTTCAAGAAGATGGGTTGAATCGAGGTCAGGCAGGAGGCAGCAAACATGTTTCAGCCTAAGTCTCAATGCCCTGTTCAGCCTAAATCTCAATCTCATAGCCATTGGACGTTATTGTTTATCCTTGTGCTGATCACATTATTAATTTGGGAATGGATGAAGCCTTTAACTCTCCTGTCGGACACTCATTCGGTCCATTTGTTTCTGTTGTTTTTTATATCGGTTCTTGTGTTGAATTTTTTAAAAACCCCCTGGTCTGTCCAACTGGTTCTGAACAGCTTGCTCATGCTCTATTTGCTACACGAGCTCTACTTTGAGATTTCCTTTTTGAGTCGGGAATGGCTGGCTTACTGGCTGGACGATTGGCGCGTCACGTTTCGGCTCATCCTTGAGCGGCGCTGGGCGGACATTTCGTTTTTGAGCCGGACTTTTGCCTTTTTCTTTTTAATATGGTATGCGGCTGTTTGTTTGTTTCGGGAGGCTGTTCTGAAACGACGGATGTTATGGTTTGTCCTCCTGACGATCACTTATTTGGCTGTATTGGATACCTTCACCGTATTTGATGCATCGGGGGCTATTGTGCGCACATTTGTGCTCGGCTTTTCCCTGCTGATTTTTCTGCAGATGTCCAGAAACAGAAATTCCGCTGGTTCTCAAGAGGCTGCACATAAACAACGCTCTCCTTTTATCTGGATGGTCAGCGGCACGGGTGTCATGCTGCTCTGCACATTCATCGCTGTGATTGCGCCAAAGGCAGGTCCGGCCTGGCCCGATCCCGTGCCATTTATGGCCGAGTATTCTTTTGGGGACAATCAGGCATCGAATTCAGGTTCGATTCGTCGTTCCGGGTACGGGTCATCCGATTCAGTCCTGGGCGGCCCGTTTGTGCAGGATGACACGATTGTTTTTCGGGCCGAAACAGAATCAGGTCACTACTGGAGGGGTGAATCGAAAGATTTTTATACCGGACAGGGCTGGAAAAGTACCGGGGAAGTGGAGCGCCTCTTTTCGGCCGAGCAAATCGGGGATGTCTGGGAAGAATACGTCCCTTTATATGCTCAAAGCAGTGAAAACGATGGGGTTCAAGTAACCGTGAGCATTGAAGAAGATGCCTGGTCTCAAATCTTTTATCCTGGAGATATTCGCTCGCTGAAGGTGACGCCATCCACTGAGCACTTAAGTTTATCGGCCCCTTCAGGGAAATTGACGTTGAAAGATGATGAAGGACAGCACCGGCCTCTGAAGGCTTATCAATTGGTCGGCAGGCAGCCCGTTTTTTCCGTTGAAGATTTGCTGGATGCCGATATGAGCCAAGTCCCGGAGGATCTTCGGGCAACATATACCCAATTGCCGGAGACGTTGCCGGAACGGGTGAAAACGTTGGCCAGGGACGAGACACAAGGTCTCGAAACGGTTTATGAACAAGTGAAACATCTCGAGTCTTTTTTTAGAATGAACGATTTTGAATACAACATTGATGACGTGCCCGTCCCTGATGAAGGACAAGATTATGTCGATCAGTTTTTGTTTGAAACGAAAAGGGGTTATTGTGATCATTTTTCTACGGCGATGGTCGTCATGTTGAGGACATTGGACATACCGGCCAGATGGGTCAAGGGATTTACCGCTGGCGAGCTGCAGTACGAGGGGGAGGGGAGATACACTTCGATTGTTCGCCGGCTGAATGCTCATTCGTGGGTGGAAGTGTATTTTCCGGATGTTGGCTGGGTGCCTTTTGAACCGACAAGGACGTTTGCCAATCCGTTTACGTTTGAACAGGACGAAGCGCTCGAAAGTATGGCCGGAGTGGATGAGGAAGAAGAATCCGCAGAACAAGATGAGGAGGAAGACGAAGCGAACAGCGAGATCAGCGGCAGCCTCAATGATGAAACCGATGCAGGACATCTTTGGTCTGACCGAGTGAGAGCGATGGTCTGGTTTGCCTTGGCGGCGCTGTTCAGTGTGATCCTTTTAATAGCCGTGTATTTTTTCAGCAAAACCGGCTTTCGTGTACGCAAGAAGGAACGTTTTGAGACATTAAGAGAATACGTACAAAGTTTGGCGTCCAGCGATCAATACGGAGAATTGAAAACGTTGATCCGGCAGTTTGAATCGATGCGCTACGGTCCAAACGCCGGTCAGTACGGCACGCGACGAAAAGCTAGGAAAATGTGGGATGCGATTATGAAAAAATTACGTTCTTGACCGACAGCCCATCCATTGATATATTCAACTCACTGAAAAAAAGCATATTGAAGAAAATCTTAATTTATAGAGGGGGAGACAAGGTGGATAGACCTGAGGAAATAATACTTGTCCTGGATTTCGGCGGACAATATAATCAGCTGATTGCCAGAAGAATACGTGAATTGGGCGTATACAGCGAACTTGTGCCATTTGATACTTCCATAGAGGAGATTCGGAAATTGAATCCGAAAGGGATCGTCTTTTCGGGAGGACCAAAAAGTGTGTATGATCCCGATGCCCCTCGTTGCGATTCAAAGATCTTCGATCTGGGGATTCCCATTCTCGGCATTTGTTATGGCATGCAATTGATCGCTTTTCATTTTAACGGAAAAGTGGAGAAAACTGCTTTGCGAGAATACGGAAAGGCCACCGTTCAACTGCAACATAATTCTCCCTTATTCGCCGGGTTAGATCAGGAACAGCATGTATGGATGAGTCATGCCGACCTCGTGTCGGAGCCTCCGCAGGCATTTAGAGTGGATGCTTCCAATCCGTCCTGTCCCGTTGCCGCAATGAGCGATGAAAGACGACATTTGTATGCTGTCCAGTTTCATCCAGAAGTCCGGCACACGGAAAACGGGATGAGCATCATGGAGAACTTTATTTATAAAATTTGCGGTTGTGAGGGAAACTGGTCGATCAATGCCTTTGTAGACCATGCCGTAAGCGCCATCCGGGAGACTGTCGGCGCAAAAAATGTGTTATGTGCGCTAAGCGGAGGCGTTGATTCGTCAGTTGTTGCCGCTTTGGTCCATCAAGCGATCGGCGATCAACTGACATGCATGTTTGTCGATCACGGTTTACTGCGTCAAGGTGAAGCGGAGAGCGTGATGGAGACGTTTGCTGACAAATTTGCGATGAAAGTGATCAAGATAGATGCCAAAGAGCGTTTTTTGTCCCGTTTAAAAGGAGTGACCGATCCGGAACAAAAACGGAAATTGATCGGCCATGAATTTATTTATGTCTTTCAGGAAGAGGCGAGTCGTTTGCCAGACATGCATTTTCTGGCACAAGGCACGCTTTATACGGATGTGATCGAGAGTGGAACGGAAACTGCCCAAACGATTAAATCACACCATAATGTAGGCGGTTTGCCCGAAGACATGAACATGCAACTGATTGAACCATTGAAGACGCTATTTAAAGATGAAGTGCGTCAATTGGGTGAAAAATTAGGTTTGCCCAAGGAAATCATCTGGAGACAGCCTTTTCCAGGCCCTGGACTGGGCATACGTGTGATAGGAGAGGTGACGGAAGAAAAATTAGACATCGTTCGTCAGTCCGACTTTATTTTGCGTGAGGAAATACAGAAAGCCGGATTGGCACGGGAAATTTGGCAGTACTTTACGACTTTGCCAGACATGCGCTCCGTCGGGGTGATGGGAGATGCCAGAACGTATGACTATACGGTCGGAATTCGAGCGGTCACCTCTGTCGACGGGATGACAGCCGATTGGGCCAGAATTCCGTTTGATGTCTTGGAAAAGATATCGAAACGCATTTGTAACGAAGTCCAAGGGGTCAACCGGGTCGTCTATGATATCACTTCCAAACCGCCTTCGACGATCGAGTGGGAATAGCGATGTAATGTGAATACGAGTGGGAATAGATGATCGAGTGTGCATAAAGGAAGCCAGATAAACCGAACAAATTTTATGTACAGCGTAAAATTGTTCGGTTTTTCTGTTGACAATTGTCTTCATTTGCCCTAGACTTGAAAACAGATTTTT
>CALBTX010000135.1 GCA_937967685.1 uncultured Bacillaceae bacterium
CGGTTTTGTACCGCTCGACCGAAATTTTCAATCATCTCGCCGATGTCATCGGCTAAGCCGGTGATCGGTCGTCCCTCGAATATATTTTGTTCCATGTCGCCCAGTTGATCCACCATATCCTGATCGGAGGAGACGTGAACCTGTTTGCCGTTCACCCGTTTTTCCACGGCTGAACGAACTTTGGCTTCAAGTTGATCCTTGTCTTGTCCGTCCTCAGCCTCGATTCCTACAAGAATGTCATCATAATGGACGACAACGTGGGCATCGCGCACGCCGTCAATCGTTTGGCAACCTTGGGAAATGCGTTGAGCTAAGGCCTGGTTTTGATCATTTTGATCATTGCTGTCCGCCCTGCCGACACCAAACGGGCCTCCGCCATGTTCATAACGGTCCCGGGAAGCTTCCATCCGGTTTCCAGTGCCGCCTAAGTTGGCACCGCCTCCCCGGATTCCATCATCGGTTTGGGCCCCATAACGTGCCGACCGATCCGTTCGGTTTTGGACCTGGCCGTTCTGATCGGTGCCATACCAGTCAGTCCTTGTTTGACCGCCTCTTCGTCCATTGGTCATCCCTTGGTTTTGCTGATTAAAGAAACTCCGGCCTTGCCTATTGAAAATACCCCGCTGGTTTCCTTGACGCTCGTTGCCAAACAAGCCGGTACCTCGGTCCTGCTGAGTCCCGATTTGCCTGTCCATCTGGCCTTGAAGACCTGGGGCGGCATACGGCCGATAACGCCCGTCATTGCCGTACGTCCCAAAATTGTCGTAACGATTTTGTCCATACCCACGGACATTGTCCTGTGTTCCGTATTGCTGATAATTGGCGCCGCGGTAACCTTGGTCATAATTGTACCCTTGTCGGGCTTCATCATCTGCCGGCGTGCAGGCGATGGCGGCTGACATCGTTAAAGCTAAGGTTAAACCTAAAGCTGTTTTCTTCATTTAAAAAAGCACCCCCTCACCGTTTAGAATGATGTGCGGAGGCGCCTTTCATCCAGTTAAGTTTACCCTGCTCTGCAAAATCCCGACTAAAAAACAGGCGGCTTGGGAGGAAGTGTCCGTTTATGCTCGGACTGCCTGTGCATGCGCTCAATCATCTCCCGCTCCCGGCTGGGAACAGCTTCTCCTTTCAAATAGCGGTCAACGACATCATAACTGAGTCCCAACTCTTCCTCGTCCGTTTGCCCTTCCCATAAACCGGCGCTTGGCGCTTTGTCAATGATTTCTTGGGGAACACCGACATAGCGGGCCCATTCCCGGACTTCGCCTTTCGTCAAATTGGCCAGCGGTACACAGTCCGCCCCGCCGTCGCCGTATTTTGTAAAATAACCCAAATGCCATTCCGCCGCATTGTCCGTGCCGACAACCAAATATTGATAATGCTGCGCAAGGGCATACAACGTACTCATGCGCAATCTGGCCCTTAAGTTCGCATCAACCAAACGACTCTTGGCGGCATCTTCCGACCACTTTTCTGCTTCGGTGACCTGCCTGATCTCGTCCAAGAGCATGCCGTGAGTTTTCGTCAAATCAATGTGAACATGTTTCAAGCGAGCTGCCCGGACAACATGAAAAGCATCTTCTTCATCTTGTTGGTCACTTTTGCAAGGCATGATCACGCCCAAAGAATGGTCGGGACATGCTTTCTTGATCAAAAATGCCGCGAGTGCGGAATCGACTCCCCCGCTGACGCCCACTAATAAGCCCCGGGCATTCGCTTTCTTTGTCAATGCCCTAAGCCAGTCCACAATAAAGTTAACTTTCTTTTCGAGCAAAGCTGCCACCTCCTGTGCAAATCACCCGCCACAAACACGATCTCCTCACCACCGAAACCAACGGCAACGTCACTATACCGTTTTATTTTAGCACAGCCAGACATTGTTGAACAAACCGTTTCCTTTTTTCCCAATCATGCTCCATTCGCTTCAAATAGCGCCATGCGTTTTCCGGATGGTAACCGGTTTGGCGTTGGAAGACACCCAGCCATTCACGGAAAATATCCTGCGGATAAATTAACATGGCGTACAAAATATTGTCCTGAACGGTTTGGTGGGGATAACAGGCACGATACTCCGCAAGTGTTCGAAGGACGAGGTCATAAGACCAATCATGATAGCTCAGCACGCGATTCAAAAATTGGACGACATCCAGGAAGGGGGGAGCGTAATCAACCAAATCATAATCGATCAAATAATAAAATTTGGATTCGAGGACAAGAAAATTATGGGGGACGACATCCAGGTGAGCAATTTGGCGTTCCCACTGGGCTTGTTCTTCCAAATATAACAAGTACGCTTCCGGGATGTTTTCCAGCGCCGCTTCAGCCCAGCTGACCGCTTCGGTGCCCAGCCGCCGGATGATGGCGGAAATGCTTTGCTCTGCAAAGGATTCCTCTGTTTGATCCAGCGTTTCTTTGAAAAGCTGCACACGCTTGGACCATTTTTCCAAAATGGAAGAGCGATACGGAATCATTTGCGGCTTGCCGTAAATCCCTCGGCCATATTGATGAAATGAGGCCAACAACCTAAAACCGTGCATCATTTCCGTCACATTCCCGGCTTGCAGCGCTCTGCCCGGAATAAAGGGCATGACCGCATACGAACCGTTGCTGAACGAGTTATCACAGCTGCCCAGCAGATTGGGAAGAAACGGGACAATGCCTTTGGCCCCCTTTTCGGCCAGCTGCTGCAGGCATTTTTCCTGCCAGTGCAGCGCGCTTGCATCTTTAAAGCATTTCAGAATATAAAGATCATGTTTAGTATGGATGCAGTACACACTCCGTTCTTTCAATGCCTCCATTTGCTTGACGTCCTGGCCGTATCTTTCCTCAAAAGAATCTTTTAATTCTTGTTCCTTTTCGCCCATTCGGAGCACCTCCACATAAAAAAGGCCTTATTTCACATCCTATTTGACAATGAAGCAAAACATGCTTCCTTCGACAAGGATGAGAAACAAGGCCAGCCCATGTTGAGACGTTATTCATTTTCCTGTGAATCCGAATCTGCATCCTCCCTTTTCATCTGCTGTTGACCTTTAAACGGTTGGTCGGCCCAATAACCTTGCTGGGCTCCGTGAGCCGGACCGGCATATCCCGGCGGATAGTGCATGGGCATATGCGGCATGCCGCCCTGATAGGGACCCCCATAATGAGGCATCTGCTGAGACCATGGATAAGCATGCTGAGCGCCGTAGTGCTGAGGCATCACATGAGGTTGTGCACCATAAGCGGACGGTTGTGACGGCCCGCAACCACACCCTTTTGATCCGGCATGATATCCGTGACCAGGAGCTGGATGACCGTAAGTATGGCCTGGTCCACACTTTCCGACTTCATAAGGTGAATAAGCCGGTGGCGGCATATGCTTTTTCGGTGCCGGCGGTGGCGGCATGTAAGGTTTGGCTGCCTTAGGGGGCATCGGTTTGGGTGGCATCGGCTTCTTATATTCGTGTTTGGAGACGACTGGCTTTTTGTACATTTGTTCAATTTCCTGTTTTTGATCCATTTCAATTTCAATCTTGATTTCCTGCAGCAATTGGGGCTGTTCTTCTTTCAACAATTTCTTCAGCACGTACGGAGCCACGTTTTTGATCAATTTTTTAAGCAGCTCGTAATCCGCTTCCTCTTTCGGCTGAACAACTTTCGGCGCTTCTTTTTTCGGAGCCGGCTTGGGCTTCTCTTTTTTGGGCGCTTCTTTCTTCGCTGCCGCCGAAGCAGGTATTTTAACCTTCATGCCGGGTTTAATATGGTCCGGATCCGCTAAGTGCGTATTAGCTTGTTTCAACGCTTCGAAATCGACTCCGTACTGCTCAGCCAATTTCCATAACGTATCTCCTTTTTGTACCACATGAATTTTCACGACGGATTTACCCTCCCTGTAAGCATCGTCTCTACATCCTATGCCGGAATGGGCAAATTGCTCATATTTTTTTCCGTCTTTGTGAACTTCATGTCATTTTTATCCTTGGCCAACAACCACCACTTTCTGAACGCTGTCCAGCTGTTCCAGTCCGTCGGCGAACTGGGTGGCATCCATGTCCATTTGCGCCGTTTCGATGGAAACGACGACATTGGCCAGTCCTTGCAGAGGGATCGTCTGGTTGATCGTCAACACATTGCCCCTGTTTTCGGCAATGTACCGCAACATGTCGGACAGGGCCCCGGCACGATGTTCCAAGTTGACAGAAATGGTCATGATTTGCTGTTTCATGGCAGCATTAAACGGAAAAACAGCATCTTTATATTTATAAAAAGCGCTGCGGCTCAAATTGACTTTCTGGGCCGCTTCCCTGGCGGTGGTCACTTCCCCTCGTTCCAGCAACCTTTTCGCCTCTATCGTTTTACGAATTGACTCAGGAAGAATGTCCGAACGCACCAAATAAAACGTTTCCTTGTCATTGCTCATCCCACTTCCCCCTGTCAAAAATGTAACGACCATTTTTATCAAATCGACCGAAAGAGCCTGTCAATCCCTGAATTCGAACTCATAGCCCAACAGGCGGACGGTATCCCCGTCCTTTGCTCCCAGATCTCTTAAAGCCTGGTCAACGCCCATGTTGCGCAAAGTGCGGGCGAAACGCCGAACCCCTTCTTCATAGTTAAAGTTCGTCATTTTAAACAATCGCTCTACTTTCTCCCCTTTCACGACGAAAACATCATTTTCCTTGTACACGTCAAAGCCCTTGTCCTTTTCCGTCAACGTATATGTCACATGATCATCCTGATCTTTCTTTTCCTCAAACGCCGTCTTTGGAACGGTCTCCAACAAATCGCTGACGGCATGGACAAGCTCCTTTACCCCAGCTTTTGTCACCGCTGAAATAGGGAAAATAGGCACGTCCCGTTTCATTTTGCGACGAAAGGCCGCTAAATTTTCCTCAGCCCGGGGCAAGTCCATTTTGTTGGCAGCGATGATTTGCGGCCGTTCAGCCAGGCGATCGTTATACCGCTTGAGTTCCTCGTTAATCTGCTCGTAATCGGTGTAAGGATCCCTTCCTTCGGCCGCGGACATGTCCAGGACATGAACAATCACCCGCGTGCGTTCAATGTGCCGCAAAAATTGGTGTCCCAGCCCCACACCTTCGTGCGCCCCTTCGATCAGTCCGGGCAAATCGGCCATGACAAAACTGCGCTCATCTCCAACATGGACGACACCTAAATTGGGAGTCAACGTCGTAAAATGATAATCAGCAATTTTCGGTTTGGCAGCCGAGACAACGGATAACAATGTCGATTTGCCGACGCTGGGGAAGCCGACCAGACCGACATCGGCCAACACCTTTAACTCCAGTCTCACCTGTCGTTCCTCTCCCGGTTCCCCATTTTCAGCCATGCGCGGAGCCGTATTGGTCGGCGTGGCAAACCGTGTATTTCCCCGTCCGCCTCGTCCGCCTCGGGCGATGACAGCACGCTGTCCGTGACGCAGCAAATCGGCCAGCACCTCTCCGCTATCGTCGTCAATAACTGTCGTACCCGGGGGGACATGAACGACCAAATCTTCCGCAGCTTTGCCATGCTGATTTTTAGAGCGGCCATTTTCACCGTTAGGGGCTTTAAAATGCCTGTTGTAACGAAAATCCATCAGCGTATTCAGTCCTTCATCCACCTCAAAGATGACGTCCGCTCCCTGTCCACCGTCACCGCCGGCAGGACCGCCGTTGGGCACGTATTTTTCCCGGCGAAAAGCGACCATTCCGTTTCCGCCGTCACCCGCCTTGACGTACACTTTCACTTCATCGACAAACATGCGATTCTCACCTCAAGCGTATATCTCGATGTTTAGACTGACCCAGTCTTGATTCTGTTCGCTTTTTACTAGCTTGCCCTTTTCAGAACAGATCGTTTCCCTTAACTGACCCAAACGCTCTTCCGTTTTGTCCATCTCCCACTTTCCCTTAAACTTCACCGTCGTCATCAACCGCTCATCTGCTTCTCTAAACATGACCCAGAGGTGATTTTCCGCCTCCTCCTGACAGCCTTCTTCAATCAATCCCAACGTTTTTTGGAGAACGGCATAGAACGAAGAAAGGTTGCTTCGGCCGCGTGAAAATTGTTCAGGGTCGATATCGATCTGCACTTCAAGCTCAAATTTGTGGGGAAACAGACGATATTTGTGCAAGAAATAGGCGAGGCAGGGATCACCGATCTGAAATAGCTGGGCCTCGCGCTCAGCCCGATCAACGATCTGATTCAAATACTGCTCTGCTTCGTCTATTTTCTTTAATGTCAGATAACCTTTAAGCAGTTGAATATGATTCAAAAAATCGTGCCGATAATATCTTAAATGTTGCAAAAATTCTTCTTTCAATTTCGTTTCTTCCTGTGGATCCAAGTTCATTCCCCCAATTGGAATCAAGTACCAAAAACTCACTCCCATTATAGCACAAAAAAAGCTGCCGGATTTTTGCCGACAGCCTTCAGTCCATCTGACTTGTTGTAAGGAAGTACTTATGTTGGACAAGGGGCGTACGCTTTTTTACAGAAGGACGCACGCCGATTTGGTACGAGTTTTCCGTGCTTAAACCGGATAGACGCTCACTTTTTTGCGTTTGCGTCCTTGACGCTCGAATTTGACAACACCGTCCGCCGTGGCAAACAAAGTGTCGTCTCCACCCTTGGATACGTTCATACCCGGGTAAATTTTCGTGCCCCGTTGACGGACAAGAATGTTCCCCGCCAAAACGTGTTGACCGTCCCCGCGTTTGACGCCAAGACGTTTGGAAATCGAATCACGTCCGTTTTTTGTACTTCCGACCCCTTTTTTCTGGGCAAAAAATTGCAGATTCATTTTCAACATGACTTACACCTCCTCAATCGTCACATAGTCTCCGTACTCTTCTTCAACGGCCTGCAAAGCCACACGCATACCTTCCAAAAGTGTTTGCATTTTCTCTTGTGTCTCCCCAGACAGCGACACAGGGATGGCACAGTGGAGAAAACCGCTCTCTTCATCATCATCGATGTCCAAAGTGACGTTTAACAGCGTTTCAATCGCCCTTAACACACCAAAGGTAATGCCTGAAACGGCGGCGCAAACGATGTCCGCACCGGCTTCGGCAAACCCGGCATGACCTTGCAGCGTAAATTCGGAAATGAGACCTTCTCTATCACGTTGAATCCGCATTTGAATCACGGAAAGATCCCCCGTCAAGCATTTATCGCTTGGACGACCACTTTTGTGAAAGGCTGACGATGCCCTTGTCTGCGCCGATAATTTTTCTTCGGCTTGTATTTAAAGATACGAATCTTTTTCCCTTTGCCGTGTTGTTCAACTTTGGCGGTAACGTTCGCTCCTTCAACAAAGGGGGTTCCGACTTGAACCTGGCCGTCCTTATTGACGAATAAGACACGGTCAAACGTCACCGTTTCACCTTCTTCGGCGTCCAGTTTCTCAATATATAACTCCGTGCCTTCTTCAACCTTGTATTGTTTTCCACCTGTCTCGATCATGGCATACATCTTGCCGCACCTCCTTCAATACTCAGACTCGCCATGCAAGGTGTCCAGAGGACTTATGACCTTAACACGTGCGGTTACAGTACGCTTGGGCAAGCATACTCGTGCCAAACACCATCTATTTTACACCGCGCTCTACCTGCTGTCAAATGAAGCGGTGTCTATGACGTAACCTTGCCCATGACAGTGGGGACAGGGCCGGGCAAGCTTATCAAGCAGACTTTTGCGCGTTTTCTTTCTTGTTATTTCCACCAGTCCCGAAGGGGTAAACCCTTGGACGACGGTCTGGTTCCGATCGGCCCTTAACGCTTCGGTCAACGTCCGGACGATCGCTTGCCTATGGGCCTCGTCCTTCATACCGATAAAATCGATAATGACCAGGCCGCCGATATCACGCAAACGGAGTTGTCTGGCAATTTCTTTGGCCGCTTCCTCATTCGCTTGCCAAAACGTTTCTTCAGCCGGTTCGACAGCGTGGCCGACCGGTTCCCCGTCCGCTTGTTCGCCGAATCCGGCTTGTCCGTCCCCGCTCTGCCAATCTTCACTTTCGTCTGCCGCCTGTTGTTTCCTTTTTCCCGTAAAGCGACCGCTGTTCACATCGATGACCGTTAACGTTTCCGTCTGCTCTATAAGCAAATAAGCCCCGCTGGACAACCAAACCTTCTTCTGCAAAGCCTTTTCAATTTCTGAACAGATCTTCCCATCAAAAAGAGGGCGTTCACCTTCATGCAGGCGAATGCAAGATTTGAAAGGGGAATCATGAAAAAAAGTACGGAGCTGCCGGTAACGGGCCGGGTGATCGACAAGACAGGCGTTCAAATCTTCGTTCAAGTAGTCCTGCACGAGACGAATGATACTGTCGCTTCCGTGATTTAAGAGCAAGGGAGCGGTCTGCCCTTGAGCCTCGTGCACTATCCTCATCCATAACTCCCGCAGCTTGTCCAATTCCTCTCTCAAAATGTCTTCCGCCGCCCCCGCACTGGCCGTTCGGAAGATGACGCCTTCAACATCTTTTTTCCACCGGGCGGCGATTTTTTTCAATCGACGGCGCTCTCCTTCCGGCAAGATGCGCTGTGAAACACCGATACCCCCTCCCTGAGGAAGGTAGACGGTGTAAGAACCGGGAATATGAATGTTGGCAGATACTTTCGCTCCCTTGTCTTGCACCGGTTCTTTCAACACTTGGACGATCAATTCTTCGTTTTCAAGCGGCTGGACATCGCCCGTTGGCAAAAAAGCGTTTTTTTCCAGTCCAATATCGATAAAAGCGGCCTGCAGGCGAGGAAGCACTTTTTTGACTTTGCCCTTATAGACGGCTCCGGCCACATGTTCTTCATCCTTCTGAAGCAACCGATATTCAACGACTTGTCCGTTCTCCACAATGACGACATGCTCCGCTTCCTCCGTACAGTGAAGCAGCAATTTTCTGTTCAATTTTCTCACCTCAACCATGCCGCCCGACAACCTTCGGCGGCCTGACATGCCTGTAAAACCTTAGACATGCCTGTAGAGCCTTTGACATGCCTGTAGAACCTTTATGTAAAAATGTCTCCTAACGGGACACGGGCCATGCGTTCGCTAAAATACAAATCGAGCAAGTCGTTTTCATTAAAGATGTGCACCACTCGACCCCGGCTGTCAACCAGGCAAAAATAATGCCATTTATGACGGCGCATCTGCTGGGTGACATCCTGTACTTTCTGCCAGGGGAAAACCGTCAAACTGAGCACGGCCTGTTCGGCCAAAGCGGGATGGGCCTCTTTCAGCCGACGATGCCTTTCCATCAAAAAGCGCATGAACTGATAAGGGGACTGCTTCCATTCGATATATTGGGCGACCAACAAAAAGCCCGCCACCACCCATAGAAAAAAATAATGAGGAAAGGCTAAAATGATGACCAATAAGTAGACGAGCAGGCATCCCCCGCTCACAAAGAGGGAGTAGCGAATCGCCTTTTTAAAGGGGATGAACAAACTGAACGCCAGCTGAAGCAGTTTCCCTCCGTCCAAGGGCCAGATCGGCAGCAAATTAAAAAGGACGATGATTAAATTGTATTCCAAAAAGAGGTAAGCAAAATTTTCCTGCCATAGGCCGACTTGAAGCGCAAACCAGCCGAAGCCGATCATGATCACATTCATCAGCGGACCGGCAGCAAGCATCAAAAATTCCTCTTTGAGCGGACGGTTGCCGTGTTCTTCCACTTCGGCCACCCCCCCGAAGGGAAGCAATGCCACTTTGCGCACCCGCCAGCCAAAACTGCGTGCGGTACAGGCATGTCCCAATTCATGAATGAGTACGATGACAAACAAGAGCAACACTTCGTACAGAAAGCCGTGAAACAGGGCCAGGAAGAAAACGAGAAAAAAGAAAGGATGGATGGAGAATTTAATCAAATGGAATCACGTCCAGCGGATCGATAAACACGGAATCTTTTTTTATGGCAAAATAGAACGTGGATTCTCCCTCTTCATCGACACTCGTCTGACCGATCACTTCTCCCTGCTCCACCCAGTCGTGCAGTTGTACTTTTAGATCTTTGACGTTTCCATACCAAGATTCTTCCCCGCCGCCGTGATCGATGATCACTGTCAGTCCATGGCCTTCCTTTTCCCCGACGAATGTCACCCAACCTTCTTTAACGACTTCAATGGGCACTGTCGTTTCCGTTTCCAGGGTGATCCCGTTGTCACTCTGTCCAAAGGCGGTAATCACCGTCCCTCCGGACACCGGCATGACATACTCATTGACACGCTCCCCTTCCCTATCAGCGCGTGAAAACATTTGGGGCATAAAGTCCGGGGCTGCTCCGACATTCTGCTCGTACCAATTCATCACACCCTGCACGTTAAAATCACGATGCATGACATCATGAATAAACAGCTGAGCCTCTTCCAATTGAGGATGGTCCGAATTCATGACGATAAATGTCCCGACCACAAGCAGCACGGCACAGACCACTTTGACCAAAAAAGCGGCGTGATGCGTCTCCGAACGCCTCTCAGACCATTCGCTTTCCGCGCTTTGATGGTACGGAAAATATCCCGCTTCATCCTGGGCATAGGTCCTTCTCTTCTCCGGAATGAATGTTCCGGAGGCCCTTCTTTGCTTTTCTCTCAATAAACGCAACCGCTCTTCCCTGCGCTTTTTCACCCCTTTAGTATAACGGTTCATCCCCATTGCTTTCATCCCTCCGGTGGACAACTGATTTGATACCATCCTATGACTTGTCTACCTCAGATATGCTAAACAATGGGGAAGTTTTCCATATTCATCCAGCTTCGTTGCCCATTTTGTCTGCCAATACGTTATCCGTTCTGAAATTAATCCAGATGCCCTTCGGGGTTTTCGCGGATGGGATCACGCTGGGGGTAGCGCCGCTGAGTCGCTTCATGCAACTGTTCATTTTCAAAGGAAAATTGTGGGCTGACCTCTTCTCCGGTATCCCAACCGGACGATTTGCCCAGAGTGAGGTGAGGGGGACCGCCGTATGGTCCTTCGGGATATTCTTCCTTCGTCCGCGTATGACGGTGAGAATATTCCGTGGATAAAGCAGTAAAATGATCTTTTTCCCCTTTTTTTTCCATTGATTTTTTACCCATCATAAAAACTCCTTTATAGAGATTTCGATCCTGATTTGGGAATGGCTTTCCCATCTTAGCTTTTCTCTAGAAAGGAGTTCTATGCGCACGAGCTATGCTTTCATACCAAACAAACGTTTCATCTTGGCCAGCATGCCTTGCTTTTCTTCCAGGTTCATCAGGGGAATGCTCTCTCCTAGGATGCGTCTGGCCATATTGCGATAGGCTATCGCCGCTTTGAAGTCCGGATTCATGACAACCGGTTTCCCCTGATTGGAGCTTTTGATCACCTCTTCATCATCGGGAACAATGCCCAGCAATTCAATGGAAAGGACGTTGACAATTTCATCGACGTCCATGATCTCCCCGTTTTTCATCATTTGCGGTCTGATGCGGTTGATAACCAGCCGGGGCATGGCGAATTGCTTGGATTCCAACAGACCGATGATACGGTCCGCATCGCGCACGGCGGAAACTTCCGGCGTTGTGACGACAATCGCCTGGTCGGCACCGGCCACGGCATTCTGAAAACCTTGTTCGATGCCTGCCGGACAGTCAATGACGATATAATCATGATCCTGTTTCAATTCCTTAATCAATTCCGTCATTTGTTCCGGCAGGACGGCATCCTTGTCCTTTGTTTGAGCCGCCGGAAGGAGGTACAGTTCATCAAAGCGTTTATCCTTGATCAAAGCTTGCTTTAGGCGGCAAGCACCTTCAATGACATCGACCAGATCGAAAATAATCCGGTTCTCCAAACCCATGACGACATCCAGGTTGCGCAAACCGATGTCCGTGTCTACGAGGCAAACTTTTTTGCCCTGCAAGGCCAGCGCCGTGCCGATATTGGCCGACGAAGTCGTTTTACCGACCCCACCTTTACCCGAAGTGATGACAATCGCTTCTCCCACATGGATTCCCCCCTTTAGATTGTGTTGCTCACATGCTTCATCTCGGGTCTGATATGTGCTAAATGCTGAATTTTGTTCACGACAATTTGTTCATCGTGAACATAGGCAAACTCTCTTTCATATTCCGTTGTCTCCCATTCTTCCAAAGGTCTGGCAACGATATGGGCAATGCGCAGTTGAGTCGGACACATCACAGAAGCGGCAATGATCGCCTCTGTTTCACCTGAAAATCCGGCGTGAGCCATTCCCCTGAGGGCGCCGAGCACATAAATGTCCCCGTCCGCCCGCACGCAGGCGCCGGGATTGACATCCCCCAGGATGAGCATATTTTGTGGACAATGAATGACTTGTCCAGAGCGAACCGTTTTCCGAATGACTTTCACGTCAGCTTTAAGCCGTGCTTTTTCCACTTCGTCTTTGTGCACGAGTTCGCTGTTAATCTCATTGACAATCAGGTTGCCTTGAGAGCGAATGAGCTGTTTAAGTTCTTCCCGTTTTTCTTCCGTTAAATAACGCCTCCCCAACTGAAGGGAGACCCGAGTCAATGGCCCATCCAGAAGATGAGGGTTATAAGCCTTTAATTTATCCGTTAATTCAGAGATCATTTCCTCGTACGAACAACGGTCATCCATCAGAAAGACCAGGCCATCTTTGGTTCCTTTGATTGTTACAAACGGTTTTGTCAGCGCCATCCAAAGATCACCTCCGAAGCCCAAGGACGGGCAAGTGCCG
>CALBTX010000136.1 GCA_937967685.1 uncultured Bacillaceae bacterium
GTTGTGTGACGGTGCCGCGTTGCAATTCACGGGAAATGGTCGACTTATGGCATCCAATCACATCGGCAATGGCTTGTAAGGTTTTTCCTTCGCTGCGGAGGGCACTAATTCGTCCGCGATCATACGACGTGAGATGTGAAAAGGTACGCTCCTTTGTGTTATCATGGGAGTGAGCCATCGGTAATTCCTCCTGTTATGAGAGTTTTCGTCGACTTAATCATAACGGAATTACCATGGCTTTTGTTTATTTTCTTTTGTTGCATTTCATTTTACAATGAACCACTATTTTTCGTTTACCTCGTATTCTGTTTTTATTGACAATTGTCAAAAGATTGATTATATTTGGATCAAATGTATCTTTTTAGGAGACAAAAACAGATTGCTTCGCTAAGAAAATTTGCGATCTGTCAAGTCGCCTGAAAAATGGAACAGGAGGTCGATGATAATGAATCCGCAACCACAGCCGGGCGTACCCGAAGACGTGGTCACCCATCGTGATCCGTACAAGCTGACGCCTGATGGGATTAAAGATCCGCCGACAGGGTGGGGGGCCAGTTTGCGTTACATCGGTCCGGGCTTGATACTAAGCGCGAGTATTGTCGGCTCAGGAGAGCTCATCGCCACAACCGCACTGGGAGCTGAAGCCGGATTCGCCCTTTTGTGGATGGTCATTTTCAGCACGTTCGTCAAGGTGGCCGTCCAAGTTGAACTGGCCCGCTGGACAATAACGACCGGTCAGCCGGCGTTGATGGGCTTTAACAAAGTTCCCCCGAAGTTCGGCAGGGTCGGCTGGATCAACTTAATGTGGGTGATAATGGTTCTTTCCAAATATCTGCAGCTGGGAGGGATTGTTGGCGGGACGGCCATTGCCTTAAGCATTATGCTGCCGCTTGGCGGAGATCCGCTTGGATTTACGTCCACTTTAATTTGGACGATCATCGTTGTCATCGTCACCATCGCTTTGCTTTATTCAAGCCATTACACCAAGGTTGAACGAGGTGCATTTATTGCTGTTTGTATTTTTTCCTTCGTCACGATTTTAATCGCTTTAGGACTGCCGTTTACTCCTTTTGCTTATGGCGTGGATGATATTTTAAGCGGTCTCACGTTTTCCTTGCCCGTTGGCATTATCGGTGTCGCTATCGCCATGTTCGGTATCACCGGGGTGGGTGCGGACGAAATGACTTATTACACTTATTGGTGTTTGGAAAAAGGATACGGTCGCTGGGTCGGTCCGAACGACGGCAGTGAAGAATGGAAAAAGCGGGCCAACGGCTGGATTAAGGTGATGTACAAGGACGCTTTTCTGTCCTGGATTATTTATACGATCGCCACGATGGCTTTCTTCATTATGGGAGCGGCTGTCCTCAATCCGCAAGGCCTTATTCCGGAAGGTAACGATATGATCACCACGCTTTCCCGGATGTATACGGATGTTCTCGGGGAATGGGCCGGCATCGGATTTTTAATCGGCGCCATCGCTGCGCTGGGCTCAACATTGTGGGTCACCACCGCCAGTTTCCCAAGGATGTATGCCAATTTTCTGTCCATCGTCGGGGTTTTTGATTGGAGGAATGAAGAAGCCCGCTTGCGCTGGTTCCGTTTCTTTACGGTATTGAATCCGATCGTCTGGGGGCTCGTTTATTTATTCATTCAGTCTCCGGTGATTATGGTTCAGATCGGCGGCGTGGTCACGGGGATTTTCCTTTTGGCTGTTGTCGTTGCAGTATGGTATTTGCGCCGGACAGAAGTTGACAGAGACCTGTATGGCGGCGGGCTGTTTAATACGCTGCTCGTCATCAGCAGCATAGCCATCGTTTTGCTTGGCGTGTACACCGGTTTGAACGCTTTTGGGCTCATCCCGAGCTAAAGAAGCGAGCCCGAGCTAAAGAAGCGGGAAGGAAAAGATTTGCACTTGAGTCAACTTGAACATTTCGGTTATAATAAGAGATGCACATCATTGATGTGCTGAACCAAGTTTATAAAGTTTGCTGTGCTAGATGGGGAGGTAGCGGTGCCCTGTCACCCGCAATCCGCTATAGCGGGGTTGAATTCCTATCCGAGGTCAGTGTGATGTAAGGTCTGGCTCATGTTAAACCAGTGTTGATGAATGGGTCCTACGCAACGAAAACCCATGAACCCCGTCAGGTCCGGAAGGAAGCAGCGGTAAGTGGATCTTTTCGTGTGTTGTAGGGAAGCCTTTTCTGAGCTGGTTTCATGGGTACGCTTATGTCATGCTGATCGAAGATAGGTGCACAGCTTATCATTTGAACTTTTAAAGATGTCATTTGCCGAAAAACACCTGATCACGTTTGCAGTGAAGGTGTTTTCTTTTATGTTTTCCGAAGTGACGATTTGTCATCTTTTCGGGATGGGTCCATTTGCTCCTCACTTTTATCCTCGCGGTTTTCACAGAATGATTTTTCTATTCTGAAAGCAGGAATTAAGATAAGTGAAAACGAAATAAAGAACTATATGTGCTTCTCAACGGTGCTTAAGCAAGGTGCTTGGATGTGGGGAAAAGGGGGGAGGTTTGTGAAACTGGACTCGGAAACATTGCACACTCATTTCTCGGAACAGATTTTCAGCCATACAGAGTTGGCTTTGATTTTGCTAGATCGCCATGCCCGCATTTTGAAAATAACCCCTGCTGCGGCGGAAATATTGGGGGAAAGTCACGAGAATTTAATTTATAAAAGCATTTTTCAGTTGTTTAATCAATTAATGGAAGAACTGAGGGTGGTCGTTAAAAGTATACTGAACGGGTTGCCGATACGCAATAAGGCCATGATGTGGAACAACGGGGACAGACAATACGAATTGCTGATTGACACTTATCCGTTGACAGATACGGAAGGTCAATTTTTGGGCTCATTTATCATATTAAAAGATGTTTCCAGCATTCATTTTTTAGAAAATCAGATTCGGCGTAGTGAACGTCTGGCCATGATCGGACAAATGGCTGCCGGCACGGCTCATGAAATCCGTAATCCCTTAACAAGCATTAAAGGTTTTTTACAGATGATCAAAAAATCATTAGAGGCCAATGGATTGGAAAAAGAGTTGGGTTACACCCAGATTATGTTGGAAGAAATCAACCGCATCAATCATTTGGTAGGCGAATTTTTGTTGCTGAGCAAGTCCAAAAAAGTCAAATATGATAAAATCGATGTGAGTCAGCTCATGCAACAATTTCTGCCCATGGTTCAGAATGAAGCTTTGTTGCATGGGATTGAAGTGTATGCGGACGATTTTTCATCCTTGCCTCACATATACGGTGATCAAGAGCTGCTCAAACAAGTTTTCTTAAATATTTGTAAAAATGCGATCGAGGCGATGGGCAACGAAGGGATTTTAACGATTTCTAAACAATTATTCCCCGGGGAACGTCGTCTCAGTATCGATTTTCAGGACACCGGGCCAGGGATTCCCAACTATCTGCTGGACAAAATATTCGAGCCTTTCTTTACGACGAAAGAGGAAGGAACCGGTTTAGGTCTGCCGGTTTGCCAACGGATCATCCATGATATGGGAGGAAAAATCCGCATCACTTCCAAAGGGTTTGGAACGATATTCCATATCGAATTACCGTGCGTTTGAACATGTCAGCTACAGAATGACGATTGGCGAGCGCAGTTGGTTTGTCATTATCTGGCACACATCAGTTTGACTGAAACGGAGAGACTCGCGATGAGCTATCAAGCTTTGTACAGGGTGTGGAGACCACAAACGTTTGCGGATGTCGTCGGACAGGCGCACATCACCCAAACGTTTCAAAATGCTTTAAGGGAAGAAACGTATACTCATGCTTACCTTTTGTGTGGACCGAGGGGAACCGGTAAGACAAGCACGGCCAAAATTATAGCGAAAGCCGTCAATTGTGAACAAGCACCGACGGACAACCCGTGTAATCAATGCCCGGCTTGCCGCGGCATTACACAGGGATCGATTGTCGATGTGGTTGAAATTGATGCGGCCTCGAACAACGGAGTTGATGAGATACGTGATTTGCGCGATAAAGTGAAATATGCTCCGAGTGAAGTGAAAATGAAAGTGTACATCATTGATGAAGTGCACATGTTAACAGCGGGAGCTTTCAATGCTTTGTTAAAAACACTCGAAGAACCCCCCGAGCATGTCATGTTTATTTTAGCGACAACCGAACCGCACAAAATTCCTTTGACCATCGTCTCCCGCTGCCAGCGCTTTGATTTCAAAAGAATCTCCAGGAAAACGATATTTGAACGCTTGGCTTACATCTGTGAACAAGAGCGTCTTGAAGTGGAAGAAGAAGCCTTGCGCCTCATTGCTCAGGTGGCAGAGGGAGGTCTGCGGGATGCTTTAAGCCTGTTGGATCAAGCTGTCTCGTTTGCCTCAGGGCCAGTGACAGAAGAAGATGTCCTAGCGATGACGGGATCTGTCGGCCAGGCCGTCCTCAGCCGAATGGCGGACATGCTCATCAAGGGGCATGTCCAAGAGACGATCCGACTGTTGGCTGCGCTGGTGGATGAAGGAAAAGATCCCCTGCGTTTGGTTGAAGATTTAATTTATTATTACCGGGACGTGCTGATGATTCGCCAGGCTCCCGAATTGGACGGGATGGCCGAACGGGTTCGGGTGAGTGACGATTGGAAACAACAAGTGCACCATTATGCTCAAGATCAGCTGTTTACCGCCATTGAACGCTTAAGTGCCGCTCAACAGGAAATGAAACGGACTCACCATCCGCGTATTTTTTTGGAGATCGCCTTCATCCAGCTGGGACAAATGTTTCAACAAGAACCCCAATCTCCAACCGAGGAGACTCATGAAACTCATAGCGTGGCCCCCGTATCGTCCACCGACCTGCAAGCTCTGGCGAACAAAATCGAACGATTGGAACAACGGATGAATACTTTGCCAAATGAGCGGTCAACGGATGCCGGCGGGAAAGAGCATGAAGAGGCGGCCCGTCTAGATATGACACAGCCCTCAAGGACAGCGAACGTTTCCGTCTCCAAATTGAAAGACATGTTGAAAACAGCCAGCAAGCCGCTTCTGTTGCAATTAACGGGCAAATGGGCTTCCATTTTGGAGGAAGTCAAACAGAAGCAAATTATTGTTCATGCCTGGTTGCGGGATGCAGAGCCCGTTGCTTGCGGCAAGGAATTTTTTCTGTTGGCTTTTAAGAGCGACATTCACCGGGAAACGACTGAAAAAGAAAGTCACCGCCGTTTAATTGAAGATGTGGTGGGCAGGCAGCTGCACTTGCAGGCAAAAATGGTGACAATCATGTATAATGAGTGGGAAGAAATTAAACAGCAATTTATTCAGGAACAAAAAGGGAGCGG
>CALBTX010000137.1 GCA_937967685.1 uncultured Bacillaceae bacterium
GACAAGGTTGTTGTATTTCACTATATGCACCAAAAATGCCTGATATTCACTTTGAATCAAAACGTTTATCATTCGCTATCGTTTTGGGAGGACAGGGATGATTAATCAGTTTTTGTCTCCATTTCGGGTCATTATATTGTCTTATCTCATACTCATCATGATTTCAGCAATACTGTTATATTTGCCGATTGCTCATCAACCCGGTGTCAGTTTGACATTTTACGAGGCACTGTTTACGGCGACGAGCGCGATCACGGTGACCGGTCTGACTGTCGTTAATACGGCGGACACGTTCAGCCTGTTTGGGATCATCGTCTTAGTCGTAATCATTCAACTTGGCGGCATCGGCATTATGACCCTGGGGACATTTCTCTGGATGATCACAGGCCAAAAAATCAGCCTTTCACGCCGGAAGTTGATCATGGTTGATCAAAATCAGGTCAAACTTTCCGGATTGGTGCATCTATTGAAAAACTTGTTGGGCATCGCCCTCCTCATTGAATCGGTCGGGGCGATCGTTCTGGGTTCGTATTTTCTGCATTATTTTGATTCGTGGTATGAAGCGTTTTACCAAGGGGCTTTTGCCAGTTTGTCCGCTTTTACGAATGCCGGTTTTGACATCACCGGACAGTCACTCATTCCTTTTGCCCAGGACTATTTTGTCCAGGTCGTGGCCATGTTGTTGATCATTGCCGGAGCGATAGGATTTCCTGTGTTGGTTGAAATTCGGGAATATTTTTCCGGCCGAGATCCGAACTACCGTTTTTCTTTATTCACCAAAATTTCCGTGACGACGTATGCGGTTCTTCTCGTCTTTGGTTTTTTAGCCATCTTGTTGTTGGAACGGGGACGGTATGATGCGGGGATGTCCTGGCATGAACAGGTTTTCAACGCTTTATTTCATTCGGTGACGGCCCGCAGTGCAGGGCTTGCGACCATGGACATATCCGATTACGGCCTGGCCACATTGCTGATCATTTCGGTATTCATGTTGATCGGGGCCAGCCCTTCAAGTGCCGGAGGGGGATTGCGGACGACGACAGTGGCCGTGATGTTTTTGACCATTCGATCGTTTGTTTTAGGGAAAGATGCGGTGAAAGTGTTTGGGCGTGAATTACATGACATCGATATCCGCAAAACGTTTGTCATCGTTTCTGTTTTTTTCATCGTCTTTATCACGTCAATCATCCTTGTGGTGATGATCGAGTCTGCTTCCGGCATGGAACTGATGCCGCTCATTTTCGAAGTCAGCTCAGCCTTCGGCACGTGCGGGCTTTCTATGGGAGTAACGGCTGAACTATCCCCGTTCAGTCAAATGATTCTCATGATCTTAATGTTTATGGGCAGAATAGGATTGGTAGCTCTCCTGTTCTCATTGAAAAAGTCGAATACGAAAGATCATTTTCATTATCCGAAAGAACGGATTATCATTGGATAGGTGTCACACCACTGTTTTTGCCTCTCGTTTTCTTGACGCTTTGACGTTAAAGGGGTAGAATGAATTTTGTGACAAACGATTGATGAACTGACTGAAGGGGGGAACCGTCATGGCCAAAAACAGCTACTATTTTAACCGGAAATTACATTCACTTTTAGGGGTTATCCCGCTTGGTATATTTATTATCCAGCATTTGTTCGTCAACCATTTTATTCTTTACGGGAGTGAAAGTTTTAATCGTGCCGCCCAATTTATGGACAGCTTGCCGCTGAAAATTTTTTTGGAAACATTTTTCATTTTTCTTCCTTTGCTTTACCACGGCATTTATGGCTTGTACATTGCCTACCAAAGTAAGAACAATGTGAAAAATTACGGCTATTTTCGCAATGTCATGTTTTTGTTGCAGCGAGTCACGGGCGTCATCTTAATTATTTTCATTGCCTGGCACGTTTGGGAAACCCGGGTACAGGCCGCATTTGGCATTGAAGTCAATACGCAAATGATGGTCGATATTTTATCCAGTCCGGTTATGATGGCCATTTACATCATTGGGGTCGTCGCCGTAGCCTTCCACTTTGCTAACGGAATGTGGTCTTTTTGCGTGACTTGGGGGATTACGGTCGGGCCGAAAGCACAACGCATTTCTACATATGTTTGGATGATTGTTTTTGCCATTTTGGCCATCGGAGGTATTTTAATCGTCTTAGAATTTGCGTCACTTTAAATAAAGGAGTGAGTGATGATGAGCAGTGCAAAAATTATCGTTGTCGGCGGCGGTCTGGCCGGCTTAATGTCTACGATAAAGGCGGCGGAAGCGGGAGTGCCTGTCGAGCTGTTTTCCATCGTACCGGTGAAACGTTCTCACTCCGTATGTGCACAGGGCGGTATCAACGGAGCGGTTAACACGAAAGGAGAAGGAGACTCTCCTTGGGAGCACTTTGATGATACGGTATATGGTGGGGATTTTTTGGCCAACCAGCCCCCAGTCAAAAACATGTGTGAAGCGGCCCCGGGGATTATCCATCTCATGGACCGTATGGGTGTCATGTTTAACCGGACGCCGGAGGGGCTGCTTGATTTCCGCCGATTTGGCGGTACGCGTCACCATCGAACCGCTTATGCGGGAGCGACGACGGGCCAACAGCTGCTTTATGCTTTGGATGAACAGGTGCGCCGCCACGAGGTTCAAGGTTTGGTGACCAAATATGAGCATTGGGAGTTCGTCGGCGTCATTCTGGATGATGAACAAGTTTGCCGGGGGATCGTTGCCCAAGACCTCAGATCGGCAGAATTCCATGCTTTTCCCGCGGATGCTGTCATTTTGGCGACCGGGGGACCGGGTATTATCTTCGGTAAATCGACCAACTCGATCATCAATACCGGGACGGCAGCGAGCGCGGTTTATCAACAAGGGGCTGTCTATGCGAACGGAGAATTTATTCAAATCCATCCCACGGCCATTCCCGGTGATGACAAGCTGCGCTTGATGTCCGAATCTGCCCGCGGTGAGGGCGGTCGCATCTGGACGTACGATAAAGATGGCAAACCTTGGTACTTCCTGGAAGAAAAATATCCGGCCTATGGGAACCTTGTGCCCCGGGATATTGCCACCAGGGAAATTTTCGATGTTTGTGTCAACCAGAAGCTGGGCATTAACGGCGAAAACATGGTTTATTTAGACTTATCCCATAAAGATCCTAAAGAGCTGGACATTAAACTCGGCGGGATCATCGAGATTTATGAGAAGTTTATGGGGGATGACCCGCGCAAAGTGCCCATGAAAATTTTCCCTGCCGTCCATTACTCGATGGGTGGTTTGTGGATTGATTACAACCATATGACCAACATTCCCGGACTGTTTGCCGCTGGAGAAGTCGATTACCAATATCATGGCGCAAATCGTTTGGGGGCCAACTCTCTCTTGTCAGCCATTTACGGGGGTACGGTTGCCGGTCCGAAAGCGATCGAATACATCAACGGGCTGGAAAAAAGTGCGGAAGACCTGCCATCTTCTGTTTTTGAAGCAGAGAAGAAGAAACAAGAAGAAAATTATGATAAAATATTAAAGATGGATGGCACTGAAAATGCTTATATGCTCCATAAAGAATTAGGGGAATGGATGACAGATAACGTCACGGTCGTCCGGCATAACGATAAATTGTTGAAAACCGATGAGAAGATCCAGGAATTAATGGAGCGATATCAAAATATTAATGTGAACGACACAGGAAAATGGAGCAACCAAGGGGCTTCCTTTATCCGCCAATTGTGGAATATGCTCCAACTGGCCAGAGTGATTACGCTTGGAGCGTATCGGCGTAATGAAAGCCGAGGCGCTCACTATAAGCCTGAATTCCCGGATCGCAATGACGAAGAATGGCTGAAAACGACAAAAGCCATTTTTGAAGGCGCGGATAAACCTCCCCGATTTGAATATGAGGATGTCGATGTTTCCTTGATTAAGCCTCGCAAACGTGATTATACGAAAGCAAAGGAGGCGGCTAACAAGTGAGTACACAGACGTTGGACAAAGGACAGCAAAGTGGTCAACGGGGACAGGGTCAAAGCCAGGAAATCATCAGGGTGATCATTACCCGTCAAGATGATCCTGAAGGGACACCGTACGATGAAGAGTTTCATATTCCGAAACGCCCCAATATGAATTTGATCAGCGTTTTGATGGAAATTCAACGCAACCCCGTGAATGCCAAAGGGGAGAAAACGACGCCCGTTGCATGGGAAGCCAATTGTTTGGAAGAAGTCTGCGGCGCTTGTTCCATGGTGATTAACGGTGAAGCGCGGCAGGCATGCACCGCCTTGGTGGACAAACTGGAACAACCGATCCGCATTGCACCGATGAGTACTTTCCCGGTCTTGCGCGATTTAATTGTCGACCGTTCGCGCATGTTTGACGCCTTAAAGAAAATTAAAGGCTGGATTCCGATTGATGGAACTTATGATCTTGGTCCCGGCCCGCGGATGGCTGAATCCAAACGTCAATGGGCTTACGAGTTGTCCAAGTGTATGACTTGCGGCGTGTGCCTGGAAGTCTGTCCAAACGTAAACAGCAATTCGGATTTTATTGGTCCCGCATTTATCAGTTTGGTGCGTTTATATAATGCGCATCCGACAGGTGAAATGAATAAAGAGGAGCGGCTTGATGCCCTGATGGGAGAAGGAGGCATTACGGGCTGCGGAAACTCTCAAAACTGTGTTCAATCTTGTCCCAAAGGGATTCCCTTAACGACGTCGATCGCGGCCATGAACCGTGACACGACCGTTCATAGTATCCGTAGATTTTTGGGTACTTGAACCACGTTACATTCATGCTTACGGCTTGATGTTGATTGGTGTTTTCAGCATCTCGTTTCAGTCCATGACACCCTTGCTTTGGATTTTTCAAAGTAAGGGTGTTTTGCTTAAAAGGAGGCGCTCAAAAATGAACAGAGTACCCTACATTGAACCGGATGTCGAAGGTTGGATGAACAAGTTCAAGTTCAAATCAGAAATTAAAGTCCGTTTTGGCGAAACGGATGCATTTGGCCATGTTAACAATGTCAGTTATTTCAGGTATTTTGAGCAAGCCCGGCTGGACTATTTCGAGCATTTGGGATTTATGAATTATTTTACAGATCGGGAGTGCCCGTCGATCATCGTGACAGGAGATTTGCACTGTCATTATTTACAGCCGATCTATTACGGACAGGTGATTGCCGCACATGTCAGAACAGCAAAAATCGGCCGTACCTCTCTTGATCTTCAGTACGCGCTTACGGATGAAAGCGGGAAGACATTGTTTGCTACATGTCGCGGTGTGATGATTCACGTGGATAAACATACTGAAAAAAGTCGACCATGGCCTGAAGAAGTCAAGCGTCGAATTATCGAATTCGAACCGATCTATGCGGATTAGGAGCCTTGACACCGGTTTTAAAAGGTTGTTGTTACAATGGGTATTACCAAGCGTATGTTCTGTTTTAAAGTATTTACGGCGTTGTAAAAGGCAATACGATGTTTTAAAAAAGGCATTACGATGTTTTAAAAGGCATTACGAATTCTTTCGGTTTAACCGCCACTTGTTATATTCAAGAAATTCTCTAAATTCGGCTTTCGATACACCGGAAGACATCGCTTCCTGAACGAGTTGATACCATTCTGGATCTAACTCGCCTTCTTTTATTTCTTCCTGTGGATGTAAAAGCGTATCAACAGTGACTTCTAACACAGCAGATATTTTTTCCAAAAACTGGATAGATGGATTGGATTGAATCTCCCGCTCAATCGTACTTAAATATGATTTAGATACGTTGGCTCGTTCGGCCAGCTCTGACAGAGACAGGCCTTTTTCCTGACGAAGCTGTTTGACTCTTTTTCCAATCATAAAGATCTTCCTTTTTCATGGACTTTTTTATTGACTTTGTATGTCCTATTATAGCAATTTTTATTTGTGTTATGTATAAAAAACAAATACTTCTTTTTATAGAACATCTTGAATCTTTACCCTTATATTGGCAAGATGGGTAGGTGATCAC
>CALBTX010000138.1 GCA_937967685.1 uncultured Bacillaceae bacterium
TATGTAGCAAACAGATGATCTAAAATCAGGGGCGGGTATTTCAGAAAGGTCAAGTTCAAAAATTCCTCGATCACGTATAACTCGCTCGAGCCGAAAGAAAATAGAATCTCCCCCCATGCTTCCGTGTCGTAACGACAAAGCATGCTTAAGACATACATGATCATATTGAAGACGATCAGTTCATCTAATTCGGCCGCAAGCGATTCAAGATTCGCTCCCCGTCCCCCCCACAAAAGACGGCAACAGTCGTCCAGTTCCGGTAGTGAGGTCAACAAATGAGAAACTTTATACTTTTGGTGAATGGTTAAGGCCTGGTTTAAATAGACTTTGGCAAAGTGTGGAATCAAGCCGTCTTTTTGTACTTTGACTTCATCCTCTTGAAAAAGGTAATGAAGTTTTTTCTTTTTGCGGGTGGTTAACCCGTGTTGCAAGACGGATGTGCTTTTCGGATAATGAGGGTCTTTGAACAGCAGCAACGCTTTGAGCATGCTGATCATACCGTAATAAAGCAGCAGGGGCTGAACCATTCGCTCGCTTTGTTTAGCTGTTCGGAAATAAATTTCTCCTTGTTTGAGAAAGTAAATAAACTTGGACGTATTTTGGTAGGCCAGCTTTTGAGCATCTTTTGTACTCATCATGGACAGGTAAGCTTCAAGCAACCTTTGATTGGCTTTCGGTTCATTGCCGAAATAGAGGAACAAACGCCACGTTTTAGCCGACTGATCAAGCGTATCGATCCACTTCAAGATATGTTTCACCTCAACATGAAACAACTTTTAAAGCTTAAAATCAAAAAAGTTTTTCTGGATGCAGCTTGTTTGTGTGTGGGACGGGCTCCATCCGTTAGCATATGTCAATCGAAGCTTTCTTATTTTCAATCTTGACGCGTCAATACCCTTTTGATAAACTTTGCATAATATTTTTGAAGGGACCGATCCAGACCATGTGGGAAGACAAGTTTGCCAAGGAAGGTTTAACGTTTGACGATGTCTTGTTAGTGCCGGCCAAATCGGAAGTTTTACCTCGAGACGTCGATTTGAAAAGTTCTTTAAGCGCTACGCTGCACTTAAACGTGCCCATTATCAGCGCCGCGATGGATACCGTGACTGAGGCGGAAATGGCCATCGCCATGGCCCGGCAAGGCGGTTTGGGCATTATTCATAAAAATATGTCCGTCGCTGCCCAGGCCGAGCATGTGGACCGGGTCAAACGTTCGGAAAGCGGTGTGATTACAAACCCTTTCTATTTAACGGCAGAGCACAAAGTGTACGATGCGGAACATTTGATGAGCAAATATCGGATTTCCGGTGTGCCCATCGTCAATGAAGAGAAGCGCCTGATCGGCATTTTGACCAACCGTGATTTGCGGTTCGTGCAGGATTATTCCATTCCCATTCGAGAAGTGATGACGAAAGATAATTTGGTCACCGCTCCCGTGGGAACGACTTTGGCTGAAGCAGAGCAGATTTTACAAAAATATAAGATTGAAAAATTGCCTTTAGTGGACGAGCATTATGTCCTGAAAGGCTTGATTACGATTAAAGATATCGAAAAAGCGATTCAGTTTCCCCATGCGGCCAAAGATGATCAAGGTCGTCTGCTCGTCGGAGCGGCTGTCGGGGTATCCAAAGATACGGACGAACGCGTCCAGGCTTTGGTCGAAAACGGCGTGGATGTGGTCGTTGTCGATACGGCACACGGTCATTCGCAAGGTGTGTTGGACACGGTGCGCCGCATCCGCCAAAAATATCCCGATCTGAATATCGTTGCCGGCAATGTGGCCACTGGTGAAGGAACGAAAGATTTGATTGAAGCGGGTGCCAATATTGTCAAGGTAGGTATCGGGCCCGGTTCGATCTGTACGACCCGGGTGGTGGCCGGCATCGGCGTTCCGCAAATTACAGCCATTTATGAATGTGCGACAGTCGCTCGGAAATATGGTGTTCCCATCATCGCTGACGGAGGGATTAAATATTCGGGAGATATTACGAAAGCCATTGCTGCCGGAGCCAGCGCGGTGATGTTGGGCAGCCTTCTGGCGGGCGTGTCTGAAAGTCCGGGAGAGTTCGAAATATTCCAAGGGCGCCGGTTCAAAGTATACCGGGGAATGGGTTCGCTCGGAGCGATGGAAGCGGGCAGCAAAGACCGTTATTTCCAGGAAAATGAACAGAAGTTGATTCCGGAAGGCATCGAAGGAAGAACGCCGTACAAAGGGCCTTTGAGCGATACAATCCATCAGCTGAGCGGCGGACTTCGAGCCGGTATGGGTTATTGCGGGGCGGCCACCATTGCCGAATTGATGGAAAAAAGTCAATTCATCCGCATTACGGCAGCGGGTCTGAAAGAATCGCACGTACATGACGTCCAGATGACAAAAGAAGCACCGAACTACTCCTTATCGTAATATTTTTTTCCAGCGGGCATTGTGCTAAAATATGATTGTTGTTCAGCTAGAAAATGCATGATGGGAGAAGCGAGGGGACAAGATGAAACAAAGGGGAAGAAAATTCATTTTTTTGCTTTTGACGGTTATGTTCGTGTCGATGACCGGCTTTCAACCCGCATTGGTTCAGGCGGAAGATAATATTAATTTACAGGCAGAATCGGCTATTTTGGTGGAAGCGAACACAGGGAAAATTTTGTTTGAAAAAAATGCGGATGAATCTCTTCCCCCGGCCAGTATGAGCAAAATGATGACCGAATATTTAGTGATGGAAGCGATCGAAGAAGGACAGTTCACTTGGGAAACGAAGACGGAAGCCAGTGAATACGCTCATTATTTGGGTGGCTTGGATGATACGTCCAGAGTGTGGTTGGCCCTGGGTGAACAAAGAACGGTGGAAGAGCTGTTTACAGCGATGGCTGTGTATTCCGCCAACGACGCTACGGTCGCTCTTGCCGAATTGGTGGCCGGATCAGAACAAGCTTTTGTGGAAATGATGAATGAAAAAGCAGCCGAATTAGGGATGACCAATTCCCATTTTGTCAATTCGACCGGTTTACCGAACAGCATGCTTGGTTCGTATATTCCCGCCGGAAGTCCGGAAGATGAAAACGCGATGTCTGCCAGGGATACCGCTCTGCTCGCCCGGGCCTTGGTCAACGACTTTCCAAAAGTACTCGAGTTTACTTCTATTCCGCAGACTGAACCTGGATATTTTGATGTTAATTTGATTAACTTTAACTGGATGTTGGCCGGACATCCGGAAGGCCAAGCCCAAGCGCATACATACGACGGCGTCGATGGGTTGAAGACGGGCTTTACCGATTTGGCTGGATATTGTTTTGCCGGAACAGCGCAACGGGATAATGTACGCCTCATTAGTGTCGTCATGAGAACAGACTCCATGGGCGCTCGTTTTGAAGAAACAGCCAAGTTACTTGATTTTGGTTTTAACGAATTTACTTATGAAGAATTGGCCGCTGAAGGAGAAGTTCCCGAAGAACTGCAGACTTTGCCCGTTGCCCAAGGGAAGGAAAAGGAAGTGCCGCTGGCTCTAGGCGGTTCATTATCGGCCTTCGTTCACAAAGATGAGGGGGACAAATACACTTTGGAGGTTGTCCCAGATGAGCAATTGCTGAACGAGGATGGACAATTGAGCGCACCCCTCTCCAAGGGGGATGTCGTTGGGGAGGTTAGATTGACGTACGCCGGGGACCGGGATTACGGCTACCTTGATCAGGAAAGCGCCGCCGAAACCGTTCCTCTTGTTGTCACGGAAGACGTTGAAAAAATCGGCTGGTTGCGACAGTTCATGCGTTCTGTCGGTAACCTTTTTTCCGGACTATGGACAAGCGTGCTTGACGGAGTGAAGGGCTGGTTCTCGTAAATTTGTACTTTATTTTTGCTTAGTGTAAAATGTATAAGATCGATGATCAACTTCGACAAACCGTTAATTTAAAACAGGTGCGATTTCACATAGACCTTGTTTGAGGAGGAACAAGTATGCAAGATTCGGGAACGAAGCGTGTCAAAGGTGGCGTGGTGGACTTTCAAGACGGCGGAGTAATCATGGATGTGGTTAACGCCGAACAAGCAAAAATCGCCGAGGAAGCTGGGGCCGTTGCTGTCATGGCCCTGGAAAGAGTGCCTGCGGACATACGTGCGGCAGGCGGGGTGGCCCGGATGGCCGATCCGTCTATTATCGATGAAGTGATGAATGCCGTCAGTATTCCGGTGATGGCTAAAGCCCGCATTGGCCACTATGTCGAAGCTAAAGTGCTCGAAGCTTTAGGCATTGACTACATTGATGAGAGTGAAGTATTAACGCCTGCTGATGAAGAATTTCACATTGATAAAAAAGCATTTAGCGTTCCTTTCGTGTGCGGGGCGAGGGATTTAGGGGAAGCTCTCCGTCGAATCGGAGAAGGGGCTTCGATGATTCGTACGAAAGGGGAGCCCGGCACGGGCAATATCGTCGAAGCAGTGCGCCATCAACGCAAAATGCAAGCCAAGATTCGCCAAGTAAAAGGCATGAGCCGTGACGAGCTGATGACAGAAGCGAAAAAGTTGGATGCGCCTTACGAGTTGTTGGTGGAGGTCCATGAAAAAGGGAAGCTGCCCGTCGTTAATTTTGCGGCCGGAGGCGTTGCTACGCCGGCAGACGCCGCTTTGATGATGCATCTAGGTTCCGATGGCGTTTTTGTCGGTTCCGGTATATTCAAATCGGACAATCCGCAAAAATTTGCCAAAGCCATCGTCGAAGCAACGGCACATTATGAAGATTACGAGTTGATCGGTCATCTATCCAAACAGCTGGGAACACCGATGCACGGTATCGAAATATCCGCTTTGGAAACAAGCGATCGGATGCAAGACCGAGGTTGGTAGTTTTAAGCCAACAAAGCTCATTCAAACGAACTCTCGTCCCTTTTGGGATGAGGGTTTTTCCATCCTTTTACATCTTTTCATATTTGCTGTACACTTTTTTCACATGCGCTGTACACTTTGAGCAATAGGAGGACGGACCATTGTTGGATCCCAGACGCTTGCGTCAAGATTTTTCGGCTATTAAACAACGTCTTCAATATCGGGGGGAAGACATTTCGGAATTAGATCGTTTTCCGGAAGTGGATGAAAAACGGAGGGCGATCATTCAAGAAGCGGAAGCCTTAAAAAAGAAGCGGAATGAAGTTTCCCAACAAATTTCCGTTTTAAAAAGGGAAAAAAAGGATGCGGATCATCTCATTCAGGAAATGAAACACGTGAGCGAAAGCATCAAAACGCTCGATCAAGAACTGAGGGAAACAGAAAATACGCTTCAAAATATTTTATTGCGCATTCCGAATATTCCTCATGAGAGTGTCCCCATTGGTGAATCGGAAGAAGACAATGTTCTGCATAAAACATGGGGGGACATTCCTGAATTCGGCTTTGAGCCTAAACCTCATTGGGAATTAGGGGCGGCATTGGGTTTATTGGATTTTGAAGCAGCGGGTAAAGTGGCCGGTTCCCGCTTCGTCTTTCACAAAGGGTTAGGGGCGAAATTGGAACGGGCCTTGATCAATTTTATGCTTGATTTGCATACTTCCGAACACGGTTATGTGGAAATGTTGCCCCCATATTTAGTCCATGAAGACAGCATGACGGGCACCGGGCAACTGCCGAAATTCGCTGAGGATGTTTTTAAAATCGAGGACAGCCATTTGTTTCTTATCCCGACGGCCGAAGTGCCTGTGACGAACTATCATCGGGAGGAAATATTGGAAGCTGACCAATTGCCGCTTGCATATGCGGCATACAGCTCCTGTTTTCGCTCCGAAGCCGGGGCGGCTGGCCGAGATACTCGCGGTTTAATACGACAGCATCAATTCAATAAAGTGGAGCTGGTCCGTTTTGTCAAACCGGAAGAATCATACGAACAACTTGAACAGCTGACTTCACAAGCTGAAAAGGTGTTGCAGCTGTTGAATCTGCCCTATCGGGTGATGAGCATGTGTACGGCTGATTTAGGTTTTGCGGCGGCCAAAAAGTATGATCTTGAAGTTTGGTTGCCCAGTTCGCAGACGTATCGTGAAATCTCGTCATGCAGCAATTTTGAGGATTTTCAGGCCAGGCGAGCCAATATCCGTTTTCGCCGGGACAAAAAGTCCAAACCTGAATTCGTCCATACGTTGAACGGATCTGGTCTGGCCATCGGACGAACGGTAGCGGCCATACTGGAAAATTATCAGCAGGCCGACGGCCGCATTCGTTTGCCCGAAGTATTGCGACCGTATATGCAAGGCAAAGAATATGTGGAATAACAGCTTTCGTTTGCGCATGTCAACGAGGTGTGCCACGAGGAGAAGGTCGGAAAAATGAGTGCTAGCGATGAGATTTCCGTGCACGAATATTGGATGCAGAAGGCGCTTCAGCAGGCCAGAATGGCAGAGCACTTAGGGGAAGTCCCCATCGGTGCTGTAGTTGTCTTCGACGGGAAATTGATCGGTGCGGGTTATAATCGCCGGGAAATAGATCAAAATCCTTTGGGACATGCGGAACTGGCTGCCATTCGACAGGCCAGCCAGTATTTGGGAGGATGGAGATTGGCAGGGTGTGCTCTGTATGTCACGCTTGAACCTTGCCCCATGTGTGCCGGTGCGATCGTCCAAGCCCGTATTGGCCGTGTTTGTTTTGGTGCTTTTGATCCGAAATCCGGTTATGCCGGTTCGCTGCACAATACTTTGCGGGATCAACGCTTAAACCATCAGGTTGAAATTACTTCGGGCGTATGCCAGGCAGAATGCAGCCGTTTGCTGCAATCGTTTTTCCGCCGCTTAAGATCCAAAGGATCATCAACGACTTCCGAACAAAGTTAAGGATTGACTGCTTCCTCTAAGAATGCAATATCACAATACAATTACAACTTTTAAAAAAACCTGTTGTCCTGTCTCTCATATCGTGGTAAAATCTTTTCAACTCAACTTAATACAAACTAGACATCTCTTATCCAGAGAGGTGGAGGGACTGGCCCGATGAAACCCGGCAACCATTTGCGCCCTCACGTGCAAAAAGGTGCTAATTCCTGCAGGTGTCGACCTGGCAGATGAGAGAGGACGTTTACCTTTGCTGTAAAACCCTTTTTCTCTGCGAAAAAGGGTTTTTTAGCGGTTAAAGGGAGGGAGACACGTGATTCAGTTAAAGGGCATTCGTAAGCACTTTAAGACGGCTGCAGGGACAATCCGAGCTGTAGATGACATAGATCTGACGGTCGAGCCCGGAGAAATCTTCGGGATTATCGGCTACAGCGGCGCGGGAAAGAGCACCCTTATCCGGACGATCAACTTGCTAGAACCGCCGACCGCCGGAGAAGTAAGGGTGGGGGAACGCGTTTTTACCCAGTTGTCCGGACGCGAACTGAGGGAAGCGCGGCAGGAAATCGGCATGATTTTTCAGCAGTTCCATTTGCTGTGGTCCCGTACGGTAAGGGAGAACGTCCGCTTTCCGCTGGAAATCGCCGGCGTTAAGAAGGCCGAAGCCGATGAGAAAGTCAGGCATATGCTCGAGCTTGTCGGCTTGACGGATAAGGCAGAAGCTTACCCGGCGCAACTGTCCGGCGGGCAGAAGCAGCGGGTCGGGATTGCGAGGG
>CALBTX010000139.1 GCA_937967685.1 uncultured Bacillaceae bacterium
GCAGAATCAATCGAACTCCCCCCTCCAAAACTGACAACAACATCCGGATTAAATCTTTTGATCTCTTCATACTTACTCACTAGCGATTCGATCGGAACGTGTTGACGAGATTTAAAAACCCGAATTATTCATAGATGACCTTAAAAGCCAATAAATTAGTTTTGAACGTCCATTTTTTGTAAATGTACAGCTATGTCAAGACCAATCAGAATCGATTTTAAAGCATTGAGCCATTTTTTTTACTCTCATTGCAAAGCTATGCATAATTATTCAATTTTCTTGTTAAAAAAGGGTATACGTATCCTGTGAGCAAGTTTTAACAGCTTACTATGTTTAATTATACAAGTTCTTGATTAGCCAAACTTTGGGAGTTGTTGAATAGCTTGTAAGGTCTGCCAAAAGGCTTTTTTATACAGGCAACTGCTACTCATCTTGAACGTGAGATACCTTCCTGAACGAATACACTTACCCGCAATCTTAATCAACTTCAAACGGATGTTGTCGATACGGTTTTTCTTGTGTTTGTTTGGCAAGCAAAGGCGGCGGAACCAGTTATTGAAGTTATACGCTATCACTGCGATTTGTAGTTTGGTTGCATTACTGTAAAATTCTGAGCTCGTCATCTGATCAAAGGCAAAACCATTCTTAGCTTCTTTAATAAAGTTTTCCATGGTGCCACGGTTGGCATAAAGTTTGACGATGTTTTTAGGAGACAGTTGCATGTTGGTCACAATAAACGTATAGGTGAAGAATAGTTCGCCTTCCGGTTTTTCCATTTTGACTACAACACGGCGGGACTTGTTCCAATTGCCAGCCTTGTAGTCAAAGGATTTATAAAACACCTTGGCTTCAGTCGTATTAAGATCCAATTGTTCTCTTAGCTTGTTTTCGATTTCTTGTGCTTTTTCCTTTAACCGATTATTCGCTTTCAGACGGATGATATAGTTGACACGGTGTTCTTCTGCCAGTTTATAAAGTTCAGGGATGGCAAAGCCACTATCTCCACGTAAGCATAAGGTGGCCCATGGACTTTGTTTCCGATAACGCTTGATCTCTGGACCGACAAAACGAACGACTTGCCTAGAAGTGTAGACGTTACCGGAACGCAATTCAGCTTTTAAGCAATCTCCTGTTAATCCATCGAACATCATAAGGGGGTGAAAGCCTTGGGCTTGGTAATGTGTGTTGAAATCTGAGCCGTGTTGTTTGCCATACGTTTCAAAGTTCGTGGAGTCAAGATCCATCATGATGTTTTCTTTGGGTTCTACGACGTCGACTCGTTTTTGTAACGTATGATTGACCGATTGCAGCTGTTTCATTGTGTTTTTGTCTAATTTCTTGTTCAGCCTGGAGATGGTTGGTTGAGAAGCTAGGGCGTCTTTCTGCAAAATGGTTGTCAATACAGGATCGTAGCGTAATTCATCTGCATGATCATCGGCATGGTAACCTGCGATGTGTTGATAGATCTTTTGAATGACGACTTCATCGTTAAAATGTACATTGTGACCATTGGGTTCATTGACCTGTAAATGTTCAGAAATAGCACTGCTTAGACCAATTTTCTCATCAAACTCTTTATACAATAACAAGCCTGCGTCTGAGGTTAGGTTTCCACCTTCAAAATTGACCTTTACACTTTTGTTGAAATGCATGGGTTTCTCGTTTACACTATGCATATGGGAGCCCTCCTTGGATTGCTAGAGTTGGTACACTTTTACAATACCAAAGGATGGGCTCCTTTTCTATGGTTTTCACCCAATCGGTGAAAAGTTGAAATACGCTGCTATGTTGGTATGACTAGCCTTTTGATATTTTTAGTGATTACGTATGAATAATTAAGGCTGAAAAGAAATTTTGGCATCCTGATTGATGAAAACAACAGGGAAATAAAAGTTTATAGAAACCATTTTATAGGTCCTCCGCTTGGAAGTAGGGACGAAGTTTATTATATTGACCGACCGGGGAGAAATCCAGGTGTTGATCAAATTGAGAGTGTATTTGCCGACTATTATAAGAAAAATGTATTAAAATTGTCTGAATGTGACTATGATCAATTTTGCGATTTTTCTTTAGCATACGCCAAAAAAATAACCGGCTATGAAGATCAACAAAATGGACATAAAGATAGACAGGATAAAGTGACGACCTCGATGATCAGGAAGGTATACACACAAATGATGCGTGCTCGATCGGTTTTAGAATTAAAAAGGATGCGTCCCCAATTTGCTTACATAGCCGGTCGGAATGCCGACAACTTACGGGTTAATGAGCTCACATATATACTTGACAACATCGTCAAGAACGCAAAGGATCAAAAACATCTGGAGAACATTCAGGAGTTTTTGGAATGTATAGTCGCATATATGAAGTTTGTAGGAGAGTGATTGAAAATGGAGGTCATGCAGATGAAATTAAGAGGAAAGCTGATCATAACAGGTGAGATCGAGGCCCTTACCGGACTAGCTATAGGTGGTTCCAAAACAGATGTCACCATAGGCGGTATCGACAATAACGTGATCAAAAATGCAGAAGGCGTTCCTTACATCCCCGGTTCATCACTCAAGGGTAAATTAAGGAGCCTGGTAGAAAAAAGTGAAGGAAGAGATAAGGTTTGCAATTGTGGGAAAAGCGATTGCCTCATTTGCACCATTTTTGGCACGGGACTGCCTGCCCAAAATAAAGAGATCAAAGCCGGTCCCACTCGCTTGTATGTGCGTGATGCTCAGTTGAACGAAGAGATTAAGAAGCAGATGGTAGAGAAGGAAGGGATCTTTGCGGAACTAGAGCTAACGTATACAGAAGGAAAGTGGGAAAATACAATCGATCGTCTCACTTCAAGAGCAGCCCATCCTAGACTGCAAGAGCGGGTGCCGCCCGGAAGCAGATTTGATTTCAACATTATCTACAACATTTTAACGGATTTGGATATAGAACATTTTAAGTATGTGATTGGGGCCTTTCGTCTGTTGGAGGATGATTACATCGGTGGAAATGGTTCTCGGGGTTACGGCAGGGTAAAGTTTAAAGATTTGACCATTACACTGAAAACCGTGCCGGACTATGAACAGGGCAGCCCAGGGCAAGATATTTTTTCTGGCAACCTTGCTGACATTGATTCTCCAAACATCACCGAAGAGATTAAGCGCATTCTGAAAGAGGCGTAAGTGATGAAGAAAGTGAAGCTATCTCTTCATAATCAAGCCAGCTTTCATTTTGGAGATGCAACCGGTGACTTAAAGATATGTTTTTCGTCTGATCAGCTTGTGTCAGCCTTGGTCAACAATGTGGCCCTTATCTACGGGAGTGATAAAGCGGAACTTTTTATCAGCAAAATGAAAGAGGGAGAGATTAAATTTTCGTCTCTTCATTATGGTCTTGATTTTCTCCCTAAAACGAGGGAAGAAGAACGTTTCTCCATTCCCTTTCTTCCCCGTCCCAAGATCGATTTCATCACTGAAGCAGATCCATCCGGCTTTAAAAAAATGAAAAAAGTCGTCTATGTCTCTCACAAGCTATATCAATATCTCTCCCAAAAATGTACCCATTATGATGAAGAGAAGGAAGTGGATGTGGAACGGCCGATTGCAGTGATAGGGAGCCGATTTGCTCTCCTTAAAGAGGAACTGAATGGGATCGATCTTGACGAACAAGCGTTGACAAGCAGCCCTTTTTTAAGGGTAAACACCAATCCGCGAGTAGAAGTAGGTCGTTTTGTCCAACAGGCGGACAACTATTTTACCCAAGAGGATTTAATGATTTATTTTACAGAAACTGAACATTATCTGATTCAACCTTATATGTATTTTTATTATACAGGAGAATTACCAAAATATGTCCGAGCTGCCATTCATCTCTTAAGTGATGAAGGGATTGGGGGAAAACGAAGTTTGGGGAGAGGATTCTTCAAAAAGGTGGAATGGCAAAAGGAGAATGATCGATTGTTAAACACAGGGTCATTATATATCAATTTGTCCGCTTACTTTCCCCAAAGAGATGAGCTGGCCAGCCTATACAGCTACGAGCTGGAGAAGAGAAACGGGTATGTCTATTCACTGGGCGGCCGGACAGTGAGGAAAAAAAGTGTGATGGTGGTACGAGAAGGAAGTTTACTGACGTCGAAAGTGGTCGGGGAAGTCATCGATATCAGACCGAAGGGATTTAAGCATCCTGTCTGTTTAAACGGCATGCCCATCCTGATTGGCTTCGGAGGTGAGCCGGCTTGAAGATCCAATTAACAACAGCAACTCCACTGCATATTGGTAATGGCCGTTCACTCTCTCCCTATACCGATTATGTTGTTGGAGACGATGGCAAAGTCTACCTTATTGACTCCCAAAAGCTGAATGAAAAACTGGCAGTTGTGGGGGATGAAGCGATAGATGAATTTGTCATTCAAATCATGGGAAGTCAGCGGTCGAGGGAAGTGTATTCACTGAAGACGTTCTTAGAAAAATACAAGATAGACTACAGACAAATAGCCAAATTCACCTGGGAAACAAACGCTTCAATCCGAAATTTGGCCATTCAAGAAACGATCAAAAGCGTTTCCAAGCCCTATGTACCTGGCAGCAGTATTAAAGGTGCCATCAGAACGGCATTGTTATATTTTCATAGAATTGAAGAGGGCTATAGTCTAGAAGCAGCAATGAAGGACATATTCGGGAGAAGGGGAGTACAAAGAAGTCCCAACGGTGAAGATATTTTTGGCGCTTACAGTAAGGATGTACTAAAGCATTTACATGTGTCCGATACCACGCAGCTGCCTTCCGATGAAGTGGATTTGGTGAAGACGGTTCGCTATAACCTCGCTCAAAACGAAGCAGCCGTACCAATCACCAAAGAAGTAATTCCGGAGAACAAAACATTACAATTCCGTTTACAAAGTAAAGCAGAGCATCGACATCATCTACCTCCGAGATTTAAATACTTAATCCGAGATGAAGGTCACTCTGGTGAAAGAAAGATTTTAAACTTGGTCAATCAGTTTTACATGCAGTTGCTAAAGAAGGAGCTGGCTGTTTTGAAACAGTTTCAAGTCCAACAGATGGAGCCAGTGCTTCGTTTGTATGAACGGCTTTACAGAACAGCGGAAAGGTATGAACAGAAAAAAAACGGTGCGTTGATCCGCTTGGGAAGCGGTAAAACCTTTTTGGATAACACCATCATCAGCCTATTTTCCCGCGAAGATCGCGAAAAATTGTTAAATAAGATGAAGGTGGGTGGACGCCACCTTTTTCCGAAAACAAGGGCAGTGATTGATAACGGTTCACTATATGAATCCGTTTTGGGTTGGATCTATTTAGATCCTGTACATGAGATTAATGGAGAATGGACATGAACATGTTTGTTGTGATGTCACACAGATTAACAGAAGCTCAGGTGCAGGAGATATATCAACGGTTTAACATAGATAACATCGTCTATCTACCGGAACAATTAAGAAATCTATGGGGGGATATCCCGCCTGAAGGAGAATGGGATGACTGTTGGCTGCAACCGTTGAAAGCGTGGCTTTCGGAACAGCTGAATCAAGGCGACAAATTGATCGTTCAGGGAGAGTTTGGAGCGACATATGCACTGGTTGGCTGGCTGCAAAACAGGGGATTCTCAGTCTATTATGCCACATCTCAGCGGAGAGTCACGGAAACGGTTGAAGGTGAGCAAGTTTTTACCAGACGCCTTTTTGAGCATGTAAACTTCCGTAAATATCCAGGTAGAGGAGATTGATGATGAAAAAGATGATCTCATTTCTCGGAACAACTCTTTATCAAGAATGTTTTTATGCCAAAGGGGAATTTAAAGCAAGATTAAGCCGTTTTGTTCAGACGGCTCTTTTTGAACTGTTGCGACAGGAAGGCGAAGAGATTGATAAAGTCTATATTTTTCTTACGGAAGAAGCAGAGGAAAGAAATTATTATGATTACTACGATGCTCACAAAGAGAAGCATTACAAGGGCTTGAAAAGGGTCTGGCAGGAATTATTCCCGGAGCATGCCCACCGTCTCATCCCGGTATCGATGAAAAGCGGTCAGCAAGAACATGAACAATGGGAGTTGTTCGAGCAAATCTATAACTTAATTGAAGACGGGGACGAATTATATTTTGATATTACCCACAGCTATCGCTCCAACCCTGTTATCGCTTTGATCATCTCCAACTTTGCCCGCATCATGAAAAACGCTTCGATTAAACGGCTGTTATACGGAAATTTTGAGGCGTTGGGCCCTGCTCCCCTGGTGAAGGATATGGCTGTGGAGAAACGAGTCGCTCCCATTGTTGATATTACTTCAATGGTGGAGCTCTTAGATTGGACGGTAGCTGTGGACTCATTTTTACGCACAGGAAACCCCGTTCAAATTGCGGCCTTATCCCGGGAAAAGGTGAAAACGAATAATCAAGATCCCGATTATAAGTTGGTCAATGCCCTGGCCCAACAACTAAGTGAATTAAACAACACTCTAGTCACATGCCGTGGCCAACACTATGCCAAAGAAATTGATAAGACAATTAAGAGGATACGAGAGATTGAAGAATTAGATGGGACCAAACTGCCTCAGTTCTCAAAGTTAGTCGATAAAATGAATGAAAAAGTAGGCCTCTTCTCTGGCCGCGAAACAGATAAAATGAGTGAAGCCGATAAAATGTGGGGTTCTTTGGTTTGGTGTTATGAACATGGACTGTATCAACAATGTTTAACATTATTACGTGAGCATATTCTAACGATTATTTCGCAAAAAGTTGGCATTGATACATTAGATGATAGGAAAAGAGAAGCCATTTCAACCATTATACTGAAAACCATAAAACAAGATTTGACTATAGACCTACTAGGTGACAATAAGAACTTGGTCTTGCCCGTACAAGAAACATTGCATAACCATCCGGAATTAGCGGTGTATGCTAAGATTGCAGACTATCGAAATGATATCAATCACGCCAGTATGAAAAAAGAACCCATAAAATATAGAAAAATCATAGAAGGTATAGGGGAAATGTTAAATAAGATAAAGCCATTCTTTCAACACAATTAAAGGAGATACCATGAATGAAAGTCATCATTTCAACGGTCGGCACATCATTAATCACTAACAATATTCAAGTACGGGAAAAGGTAGAGCAGATTATGGGGAAGCCAATCAATGAGAAGGATCATTTTGCAGACATATTTAAGCAATTAGAAGGTGAGCTGTTGCAACAAATAAACCATTCCACCTTTGATCCTGTTCGATATAGTGCCGAGACCAATAGTTTGTCCAAGATAGGTGTTTCTGCGGGAGATTGTTTATACTTTCTAACTTCGGATACGTTGGACGGTTTGTTATGTGGTCAGATATTGAAAATAGTGGGCGAAAAGAAATGGGGAGCTTCTGCAAATTCTCATGTGATTCAAGGCTTACAGGTGTTTAATGCCCATTCTTTTCGCAAGCAAGGATTGGAATCCTTGGTAGAGCAGATGACCAAAATATTGTCTATATATCCCCCGAGCGCTTTTAAGGTCATTTTAAATCCAACCGGCGGATTTAAAGCGGTGGTGCCCTATGTGACACTGATGGGGTTAATTGAGGGTGTCCCGGTTCAGTATATTTATGAGCGCTCAAATCATTTGATTACCTTACCTTCAGCGCCGTTAAAGCTGGACTTGACCCGATTAAAAGCTCTGGATCCGGTTTTAACGGCCTTAAGTGATGATTATTTATCTCATGAAGAGGTATGTCGTGAAACGGGATTATCGTTATATGAACTGCAAAATCAGTTTCAGGATGTCTTGGTTTGGGAAGATGATCTGGTGACACTTTCTGCTTTGGCTCGCTTGATTTATCTGAAAGAAGGTTACCAAAAAGGAGATAGATATCTTATTTCTAAAACAGTACAGAAAAAATTCCAAAAAGCTCCATATTTAAAGAAAATATTTTATCCATTGTTTAATAAGATGCGGGATCCTCAATATAGAAAAGCGCATCTGCATAATGAAGTTCAGAGTGAGAGGGTGGATTTAGATTGCTGCAAACCCGGTAGTGTGAGCGAACGTGTTTTTTATTATGTAGAGGGCGATTGTGTCTATATTTGCGATATTTTTCTACATGATCAATATGAATGGGTGATTAACAACCATACTTTGTTAAAAAGTTCATTTGTCAATGACTTTATATAGTCTTTTCCATGATGATGCACGCTTTATGGCTATTTACCGCCATAAAAATATGTGAATATTACAATAAAATGGGATATGGAAACTATAGTTGTATTCCCCGAAACGCTTTTCTTGATTATATTAGTAAAATTGTCCCTGCCATTGGAGGAAATTTCCTATATCAGGTCGAAAGTCATATCTAAGAAAAATTAACTAAACAAAGGCAAACACATGTTTTCTGACAATCTATTGTCAAAATGGTGTGGTATGAATGAATCAAAGGAGGTGTCTGGATATACGGTGGTAAATTTTAAGAATAGAATTATTCCAGTTAATCACCTTAAGAAATTCTAAAAATCTTGGGGGGTGATTCGATGAATTTACC
>CALBTX010000140.1 GCA_937967685.1 uncultured Bacillaceae bacterium
AAGAATTCCTGTTTAAAATGAAACAAGGAGCGGCTGCCCGCTCCTTGTCTGCTTCATCACCCAAATGATCTACGTTATATAATCTATCCTTATTTGATCTACCCTTTAAAGTATGAGTTTTTTGTCTAGACTTTAAAAGAAGGGATAACAACGAGAAACCCCCGTCTCTATGCGTTAGCGTTGGTGGTGGGAGTATGTCACTGTTCAGCCTTTAAATAAATATGTGGGCGTCCCTTTGACATCGGTTTTATAGCGAAAAACGCCGCCAGCCTGAGGTTGTTGTTCCAATTGTTCTTTGCTCAGTCCCTTTCTGGCCGTGGTGATGTACAATTCATCCAAGTTTTGCCCACCAAAAACGCAAGACGTTACGTTCGTTGCGGGCAAAGACACCGTCAATAATCTCTCACCCGTCTCAGGATCCCAGCGCGAAACTTTTGATCCTCCAAACTGAGCGACCCAAAGCTTATCCTCGCTGTCTATCACCATTCCGTCGGGCACACCCTCACCGTCAGGGATGGTGATCACGGTCCTTTTATTGTGTATGTCACCAGTATCCAGGTCATAGTCGAAAGCGACGACTTGCTTGGTCGGTGAATCGATGTAGTACATCGTTTTGTGATCGGAAGTCCAGGCCAACCCGTTTGAAATGGTGATTTGATCCAACATTTGATGAACGCTTAAATCTGCATCAAGACGATATAACGAACCGGTCGGATCCTGTTCGTTAAAGGACATCGTACCGGCCCAAAAACGCCCAGCCGGATCGCATTTGCCATCGTTAAATCGATTACCGGACAGATCGGGCTCAGGATCATGGATGAAAGATATCTTTCCAGTCTCCACATCAAGTGTATAAAACCCCTTATGTGTGGCCAGGATCAGGCCGCCCTTTTCTCTAGGTACCGCCGCTCCGACAAACAATCCCGTGTCAAATGATGTCATCTTACCCGTCCCGGGATCCAAGGAATGAACTTTTTGCCCCATAATATCTACCCAGTATAACTTTTGTTTCCCGGCATCCCACGAGGGACCTTCTCCCAGCTCAGCCTTCGCATCTACAACAAGTTCTGCACTCACAGTCATTTTTTTGCCTCCTCTGCCTTTTTCGTTAACCGCCATCGCTACAGCATTCATAAAGTCAATCCTACAAATATAATTCATGAGTAATCATTCATTTTCCTGCCCTATTTCCAAGATGATTTTAATAATGGAAGGATCTTTATTTTCCATTAAATGAAAAGCTTTTTCCAAATCACGCACTGGAAAGCGATGCGTGATCAGATCTTTCGTCTTCAGTTTGCCTGATTCAAGCATATGCACCACCGAGGCCCAAACCCCCGGACTGCTCAGGGAACCATATATCTCCAAATCGTGGGTGACGATATGATCCACGTCCATTTGGGCCCGTTTTCCGCCGCATAACCCCAATAAAGCCACTCTGGCCCCGAGCGCCGCGATAGAAGTGACATTTTCGACTGCCGCCGTATTGCCGGTGGCTTCTATGATGGCTGAAAACATTTCTCCGTCTGTTAGACGGCTGGCCGCTTTGGTTAAGTCTTCCCGGGATAAATCAATGATGCTGTCACATCCCAGCTGCAAACCTTTTTGCAAACGATTGTCCCGCATATCCACCATAACCACTTGACGTGCACCAAACGCCTTGGCAATCTGAGCAGACAAAAGGCCGATAGGACCGGCTCCGAGCACGGCAACGCGGTCTCGGGGGGTGATGCTCAACTTTTGAACCCCGCGGTAAGCCACTGCCGACGGTTCAATGAGACAAGCTTCATCGTATCCTAAGGCAGGATCGAACTTGTGCAGGGCGTGGGAGGGATAAACCATGTATTCGGCACAGGCGCCGTCCTTGGCCAGAACGCCATTCTCGATTCTACGCGGACACAGATTGTACTGTCCATGTAGACAAAATGGACATCTGCCACAGGCAATGGTCGTCTCTCCCACGACACGGTCACCGATCTCAAAATCTTGGACCTCAATTCCTTTGGCCACTATTTCCCCGGCCCATTCATGACCGGGAATGATCGGAAACGAGGATTGGCCGTTTAGAAAATAGACCATGATTCCTTGGTAAATCTCCAAATCGGTGGCACAGACCCCGACACGATGAACTTTGATGAGCACTTCATCCGGGCCATATTGAGGTACGTCTACAGCGCCATAGTTTATGCGCCTTGACCCAAGAATTTGTACCGCTTTCATCTGTTTAACAGTTTGCATAGATCCCTTCCTCTCCTCTAGCTGTTTGGATAGGCCACAAATTGCTTGCCTTTATTCTTTTCGGCCAACTCGACCAACTCCTGAACGACGAAAGCATCTTCCAAGGTGGATAAAGGTGGGTTGCCCTTGTTAATGCATTCAGAGATGAAATATTCCGCCTCATAATAAAATAATTCTTCATAGCGCGGATAAGCTTTGTTGAGCGTGCCCAGTGACCGGTCATAAACGACATCTTGCCAGGAATGATTGGCTCCGCCTTCCGTTCCTAAAATTTTCACCAGATAGGTCCACGGATAAGACGTTTGATCATTACAGGCAAAGCTGGAGAACAGAACCGCTTGTGCTCCGTTTTCCATCTCCAGAATCATGACCGATTGATCATCGCGCTCCAATTTTTCATAGTGCAAACTCGTCGCATGACAGCCGATCATTTTCGGTTTTCCTAAAAGATATAAAGTCGTATACAAATGATGAGTCATAATTTGCCGGTTGACTCCCGGATAATGGGCAGCCAGTTCCTCACTGTGATGAATAATAAAAGTCATCCAGGCACTGCATATTTGCCCGAAAACCCCTTCATCCACATACTTTCTAAATCTGATGATCTCGGGATGGTAAATATAGTTGTGGGCCGGAAAACAAACTTTACCAGTTTCCTCGGCTGCCTTTTGCATTTCTTTAATTTGTGCAGGGTTGGCGGCCACAGGTTTTTCGACTAAAACATGCTTGCCTGCCCGCAACGATGCCATGACATGGTCAAAATGTTCTTCGACCGGCGAAAGCACGTAGACAATATCAATGTCATCAGACTGGATCAACGATTCCACCGTGGGATAGGCCTTCATCCCCCACTCTTTTTCCCTTTGTTTCAACAGATCGTGGTTAATATCGGTAATTCCGGCTAAACGAGCATGTTTCAACGCTTTGACAGCCATATAATGGACTTCAGATACGGCGCCCACGCCGATAAACCCGATTTGATAGGTAGACGACATGATCCCAACCCCTTTCCGTGAGATGACAAAAATCTATTTTTTTAACGATCCCATCACGTTAGCGGCTACGGCGATGAGCAAAACAATGCCGGTAGCCAGGTTTTGACCGTCCGAACCAATGCCCAACAGATTTAATCCGTTGACCAGCACACCCATTAAGAGAACACCGATTAATGTTCTCCACATACTGCCGACGCCTCCAAACAATCTCGTTCCCCCCAAAATAACAGCTGCAATGGGGGGAAGCATCAGACCTACTCCGGCCGTGACTTGGGCACTTCCCACTCGGCCCAGCATCATAATTCCGGCCAACGCCGCACAAATGCCGCTGATCATGAGCACAAAAATTTTATACTTGGCCACATTGATTCCAGACATTTCTGCCGCTTCTTTGTTGCCGCCGATGGCATATAAGTTTCGGCCAAACACCGTTCGGCTGAGGACAATATGGCCGGCGATAAAGACAAAGGCAAAAACGAGAATAATGCTCGGAATGCCGAAGACTGAACCCGAACCGAACCATTGCATGCTGTCCGGTATGCCATACAAAGGCTGTGCGCCGGATAGATACAAATAAAGCCCTTCGGCAATATACATCATCGCTAAGGTGGCCATAAAGGACGGCACGGAAAGCTTGGCATTGAAAAATCCGGCAATGGATCCCATCAGCGCTCCGACCGCTAAAGCACCAATGATGGAAAGCCAAACCGGCCATTGAAATCCTATATCGTAGCCGCCAGTGGCCAATGCTCCAGCAACCAAGCCGCATAGTGTCATCACGTGGGCAATACTGAGGTCAATTTCAGCCGAAATGATGACAAACGTCACCCCGACAGCCATGACACCAATAATGGAAACTTGTCTTAAAATGTTAATCATATTTCCGTAAGTCAAAAAGTGAGGGGACAAAATGGAGAAGACAATGATGGCCACAATCAATCCGACAACAGGACCGACCACAGCAAAATTCACATTTTTCAAGTTCGCTTTCAAAGAGGATTCATGTACGGATACGGCTTCATCGTTATTCGTTTTAACCGGAGAATGATTTTGCGGGCTCATCTGTCATTCCCTCCCTGTTCTTATGGAAAATACTGTTCATTATATTTTCCTTCGTTATTTTCTCGTCCAGCAACTCATCTACGATTCGACCTTCATTCATGACCAATACTCGGTTGCAAAGGGCAATCAATTCCGGGAATTCAGAGGAGATGAATAATACGCCCACACCTTGATCAGCAAGCTTTCTCATCATCTTATAAATTTCCGACTTGGCATTGACATCCACTCCCCGGGTCGGTTCATCGAAAATCAAAATCTCCGCCTCCGTGGCCAACCATTTGGATAAAACGACTTTTTGCTGATTACCTCCGCTCAATTTTGTCATGAGCGTACTTTCAGAGGAAGTTTTTATATTTAAGGACGCAATATATTTTTGGGCTTTTTCTTTTTCCAATCTTTCACTGATCATGCCTTTGCGCACGGTATCCCGTACAGTGGTCAGATTGATGTTTTCCTTCACCCCCAATGTACCGACAAAACCTTCTTTTTTACGATCCTCGGAGATGAAACCGATGCGCTGTTTAATGGCATCTATCGGGCTGTTGATATCGATTCGTTTCCCATGCAAATATAATTGTCCCTCATCTTTTGGATCGGCTCCGAATATCGCCCTCGCCACTTCTGTCCGGCCCGCACCTTTTAAACCCGCCAGCCCCAGAATTTCCCCTTTTCTTAATGTGAAGGATACATCTTTAAATTTGCCCCGGGATGAAAAATGTTTGACTTCCAGCAGGTCATCCCCTTCGGTTTTCTTTTTGGGAGGGTACAATTCGGCTAAATCATCTTCACTTGTTCCGGTCATGAGGGCCACCAACTTTTTATCCAGGTTAGGCTGTTTATCCGTCAGATCGATGGTTTCTATTTGCCTCCCGTCCCGCAAAACCGTCACTCGGTCGGAAACAGCAAATATTTCCTCAAGTTTATGGGTGATGAAAATGATCGCTTTGCCTTGTGCTTTAAGATTTTTAATCGTTTCAAACAACCGCTTGATTTCTTGGTCACTGATGGCTGACGTCGGTTCATCCAATAAAATGATATCGGCATCGAGCGCTAGCACTTTGGCAATTTCGATCATCTGTTGATCGGCGATGCTTAAATGTTCAACGGTTTCTTGAGGGGAAACATTCAGATTTAAATTGGCCAATAATTTTTCGCTGTCCCGATAAAGTTTTTTATAATGAACCAGACCCAGCGCGGTTCTGGGCAACCGGCCCAAAAAAATGTTTTCGGCCACGCTCAAATAGGGAACTAAGCTCAATTCCTGGTGAACCATGCCAATTCCGAGGCTTCTTGCTTCTTCTGTATTCTTCGGCCTGACCCTTTGCCCGCGGATATAGATCTCGCCTTCGTAATCCGTATAAATCCCGTCAATCAGCTTGATCAATGTGCTTTTTCCAGCCCCGTTCGCACCGAGCAGCGTATGAACTTCGCCTTCCTTGATCGATAGATGAATGTCTTCTAACACGGTCACCCCGCTGAATTTTTTAGTCATGTTTTTGGTGTAGAGCATGCTTTCATTCCGGGAAGATGGATTCATGCCTAAACCTCCTTGTAAAGGAGTTCTGTACAGAACTCCTTTAC
>CALBTX010000141.1 GCA_937967685.1 uncultured Bacillaceae bacterium
TCCCCTTTCTTCGTCGTAATGCGCCTGACCTCAAGGACCATACCGATCGTGCGCAGCGGTTGGCCCGGCGGATTCATGCGCACCAGTTCGGAAATAAAAGTCACCCCATATGTCCTCGCCTGACGGCGGTACGGATCCAGAGGGTGTCCGGATAAATAAAATCCGAGCACCTCTTTTTCAGCCTTTAATTTTTCCAACTCAGTATAGCGGGGGACATCCGTCCATGCGTAATCATCCGGCAATTCATCAGCAAAAAAGTAAAGCTGGTCGCTTTCACGCAAACCTTGTGCTTGCTCGGACATCTCCAAAATCGTATCCAAATTGGCCAGTGCCTGGGCCCGGTGCATATCCAGATCATCCAGCGCCCCGGCCATAATCAACGATTCGATGACACGGCGGTTGCAAATACGCACGTTCACTCTTTGGCAAAAATCGAGCAAATTGCGGAAAGGTCCTTGGCGACGGGCCCGCTTGATTTCGGCAATGGCACTCGTTCCCACATGTTTAATGACACTTAAACCTAACCTGATTTGCCCGTCTTCCACGGTGAACCCCGCATCGCTGGAGACGACGGAAGGAGGCAGCACTCGAATTCCCCTTCTTGCGGCTTGATGTAAATATTCGGCCACCTTTTCTTCTGAACCGATGTTCATGGACATGAGAGAGGCGAGAAAGGCGACGGGGAAATGCGTTTTCAAATAAGCCAATTGATAAGCGATGACCGCATAAGCCGCCGAGTGGGAGCGGTTAAACCCGTAATCGGCAAAGCGGACGATCAAATCATAGACATGTTCGGCCACATCCGAGGTGTATCCCTGCTGCAGGCACCCCTGCACGAAATGAGTCCGTTCCTCTTCCAGAATGTCTCTTTTCTTCTTGCCGACCGCCCGTCTTAACAGATCGGCTTCACCGAGGCTGAATCCGGCCATTTTGGAAGCGATTTGCATAATTTGTTCTTGGTAAACAATGATACCATACGTATCCTTCAGGATGGGCTGTAAATCTTCATGGGGATACGTCACTTCAGTGCGTCCATGCTTGGCATCGATGAACAGCGGAATATTCTCCATCGGTCCCGGCCGGTATAAAGCGAGCACGGCGATAATATCTTCGAAATGCGTCGGTTTCAACCGCTTCAAGACGCTTTTCATTCCTTCGGATTCCAGCTGAAACACACCGGATGTATCTCCGGAACTGAGCAGGCGGAAAGTGTCCGGGTCATCCAAAGGGATGTTTTCCAAGGTGAGCGCATCGTCCGCCGGCCGGTTTTGATTGACGATACGCAAGATTTCTTCCAATAGAGACAAGTTGCGCAAACCGAGAAAATCCATTTTCAACAGGCCTAATGCCTCAAGGTCTTCCATCGCATACTGTGTCAACGGGACCCCATCGTGTCCTTCCTGCAAAGGAACGACGTTGGTCAAAGGTTCTCCGGAAATGACCACACCTGCGGCATGGGTGGACGTATGTCTGGCCAGCCCTTCCAGTTGACCGGCTATCTCCAAAAGCCGCTCGATTTCTTCCGACTCGGCCGCCCATTTTTGCAATTCCGGGGAAGTCTGCATCGCCTTGGCCAACGTCATCCCCGGTCCGGAGGGAATGCATTTGGCCACCTGGTCCACCACTTTCAGCGGCAGACCGAGCACTCTGCCGACGTCCCGGACACACGCTTTAGCACCCAATGTGCCGAACGTAATAATTTGAGCCACCCGATCCTGACCGTATTTTTGAACGACGTATTGAATCACCTCATCCCGGCGGCGGTCGGAGAAATCTATATCAATATCCGGCATGGTGATGCGCTCAGGGTTTAAAAAGCGTTCAAATAACAAATTGTAGCGAATCGGATCCACGTTTGTTATTTTAAGCACGTAGGCGACTAAACTCCCGGCTGCAGATCCCCTTCCGGGTCCGGTAATAATCCCCCGTTGGTGGGCAAAATGCATGAAATCCCAAACGATTAAAAAATAATCCGTATAGCCCATCTGGGTGATGATTTGCAACTCATATTCCAGGCGCTCCCGGATCTCGGGCGTCACCCGGGCGTAACGTTCCTGCAACCCTTGTTCACATTTTTCACGCAAAAATTGGACATTGCTTTTCCCCTCGGGAAGGGGATAGCGGGGTAAAATCTCCCCGCCCAGGGGAATCTCCACTTCGCATCTGTCGGCAATCCGAACCGTGTTCTCATAAGCCTGTTGAAGATGGGGAAACAAGGCGTACATCTCCCTCGGCGTTTTCATATAAAATTGCGCCCCGGGAAACTTTAAGCGCTGCTCGTCCTCAACCTTCTTTCCGGTCCCGATACATAACAAGCAATCGTGGGCGACAGCCTCATGGGCGTGAATATAATGTACGTCGTTGGTCACCACCAGGGGGATGCCCAGTTCTTCAGCCAAACGTACCAGCCGGGCATTGATTTTCTTTTGTTCCGCCAGGCCGTGATCCTGAAGTTCAATAAAGTAGTTTCCTTTGCCGAAGATATGCTCGTGCTCTTGGGCAATCTGTTTGGCCGAAGCCAGCTGATCGTGAAGGACCGCCTGCTGGAGCTCGCCTGTCAGGCAACCGCTTAAGCAGATGATTCCTTCGCTGTGTTCTTTCAGCCAAGCTTTCGTCACGCGCGGCTTATAGTAAAATCCTTCTAAATGGGCTTTCGAGGTCAGTTTGATTAAATTTTGATAGCCTTGGTTCGTCTCAGCCAACAACACCAAATGATAAAGCTTCTGCTCCCCTTTTTTCATTTTTTTGTCCAGAGGGTCGTTCGTCACGTACACTTCCACACCAATGATCGGCTTGATGCCCTTGGCCCGGCAGGCCTTGTAAAACGGGATGGTGCCGTACATGACACCGTGATCCGTCAGAGCCAACGCTTTCATACCCTGCCGTGCGGCCGCCTCGGCCAGCTTTTCAATGTGTCCCGATCCATCCAACAAACTGTATTCGCTGTGGACATGCAAATGCACAAATTCACCCATTTGCGCCTCACCTTCTCCCCGTTTCTGAACATGAACTGACTGGCATGCGATAACCGACTGGCATATGCAAAATGACAATGCTGGCGATGATCATGCATACTACGACAGCTGACGATGCCGGAAGTAACTGATGCCGGCGATGATACGTGCGCTGACGCGCGTTCAAAGGCGCGCGATCAAACATGAACGGCTCAAATACGCTATAATCAAATACGCTATAATAACAGTACAAAGAGATCGTGATCAAACATATATGTTGAAACGAAGAATATGATAAGACATATGATAACAAAAAAGGACAGGAGTCACTATGGCAAACGAACCGCTATTAATCGCCGTGGATTTGGACGGCACGTTGTTAACGGCTGAAAAAAATATTTTGCCCCGCACAAAAAAAGCGTTGCAGGAAGCGATGAGACAAGGACATCGCGTCGTCATCTCCACCGGCAGACCGTACCGGGCCAGCAAAGCGTATTACGACGCTTTGCAACTGGATACCCCGATTGTTAATTTCAACGGGGCCCTCGTCCATCATCCGCAAGATAAGCGTTGGGGAGTATTCCATTCCCCCTTGGATCTGGATATCGCACAAAACGTCATCCGAACGAGCGAAGCATTCGGAGTGCAGAACATTTTGATTGAAGTGCTCGATGATGTTTACCTGAAAGAACACGACCAAGTGCTGATGCAAACGTTTTTCGATCCGCCGGTAGACGTTCGCCAATTGCCGCGGGTGCTGCACACCAGCCCGACGTCCATCCTCATTCATCCTTACGCACATACCGCCCGAGCACTGCGGCGCTGCCTTGCGGAAAATCATGCCGAGGTGATCGAACACCGCAAATGGCGCCCGCCGTGGAACGTGATCGAAATCGTTCGTTCAGGGCTAAATAAAGCTGTTGGGTTGGAACGCATTTGCCGACATTACG
>CALBTX010000142.1 GCA_937967685.1 uncultured Bacillaceae bacterium
GATTGCGAGAGATGGATGCGCTAGAAAAGACGGATGCGGAAAAATCAGAGGTGAAACGGATCATGTTGCACAACTGGACAAGTCGGGAAAAGAAGTTGCTGGGGACGCTTTGTTTATGTTTGCTGATTGTGTTCAGCTTGCTGTTTTCCTCCTGGATGGGGACGGGGAAAGAGGAAGAAGGAAGCTTTGTGCTGAATGGACAAGAGCGATTGTCTGAACCTAGCGCTTCGTCCGAAGTCATTTTCGACGGTCAGAATGGCGGCGAGAACGGCGGCGAAAGCGGGGAGGATCTTCAGGCCAACGCTTCTGAAACAGAGGGCCAAATTTTTTTGATGGTCGATGTCAAAGGGGCGGTGGCCGCCCCGAACGTGTATACGTTTAAGGAAGGGATGCGAATCAAAGATGCCATTGAGAAAGCGGGAGGCCTTGCCGAAAACGGATCGACGAAGACGTTGAACCTGGCCCAGCATTTAACAGATGGCATGGTTGTTTATGTGCCTACTGAAGAAGAGATTGAGCAGGGGATGCCACCTGTCCTGACTTCCGGGATGGAAACAGGCACGTCCACCGGAACCTCCTCTGGTAAAATTAATCTGAATACGGCTGGCAAGGCTGAGTTGGAAACGTTACCCGGCATCGGTCCCAGCCGGGCCGAAGCGATCATCCGTTACCGGGAGGACAACGGGGGCTTTGCCAACATTGACGATGTGCTCAACGTGCCGGGAATTGGGCCGAAAATTTTTGAAACCATTCGGGATGAGATTGAGATATAACTGCCGCTCAAATAAATGTTATCAATAAGGCAGATATGGTCAATGTTCTATAAGCATTTAGATTTTCATTCTCACCGAGTTGTCTTAAGATAGATTTGAAGATAATCATAATGAACGGAGGGTCAACATGAGTGCTAATCCAACACAGGAAGAAATCGAACACATATTAAAAGCAGCCAAACGCATTGCTGTCGTGGGCCTGTCCAACAATCCCGAACGGACCAGTTACCAAATTGCGCAAGCCATGCACCAGGCTGGTTATGAGATTATTCCCGTCAACCCTGTCATTGAACAGTGGTTGGGAAAGAAGGCTTATCCAAAGTTAGCTGATGTGCCGGGGAAAGTGGATATTGTCAACGTGTTTCGCAGAAGTGAGTATACCCCTGACATCGCCAAGGAAGCGGTTGAAATCGGGGCCAAAGTGTTGTGGCTGCAGCTGGGAATCGTCAATGAAGAAGCTTACCGGATTGCCAGTGAAGCGGGGATGCAGGTCGTCATGGACCGCTGTATTAAAGTGGAGCATAGCAAACTGTCTTGGTCATAGCGCAGATAAGACATCGGGCAAGCGTGTTAGAAAAAGAGAAAATGGATATCGACAAGAGCGGCATGAAGAGCATTGAAATTAGGGGAAAACAATGTTATATGTCAGTACGTATGTTGTGCTGTTATTGACTTTACAATTGTTGTCCATTTTGCAGGAAACCCCGTATGCGTGGTTATGGCTCGCTGTATGGGGTCTTCTTTTTGTCCTCCTATGGCTTTGGCGGGGGAAGCTGTCTTATCCGCAGGACCATCCGCATGTTGTTCAGCGAAGACGAATATTTTATGCCTTTTTTGCAGGCCTATTATTCTTAATCTTCACTCATATTTATTTCCAAGCAGTGGTGGCTGATCATCGGCATTCAGAGATTGCCAGGCTGTTCGCTCATGAAAGTGGGCTGACCGCAGAGGACGCATTGTCCATGAACGGGCGGGTTGACTCAGACGTGGTGATCGATGGCGATCGAATCCGTTTTACGTTAGAGGTGCAGGCCATCGCACAGCACAAGCTGGCCCAACCGGAAAAAGTCATTCTGACCCGTTATGCCGATGATCTGACAGAAAGGGATGCCTATCATACGCTTGTCCGGGGACAGTTGTGGTCGGGGATGGTCAGCCTCAGCAAGCCCCAACCTGCCCGAAACCCCGGCGCGTTTGATTACCGAGAGTATCTTTACCGTCAAGGGATTCAGTGGACAGGCCAGGTGGTCAGCCCGCAGTGGAACGTTGCTGAACAGAAAACGGTGATTCAGCGCATATTGCGCGGATTGGACGACCATCGTCAACGATGGCTGGACCAAATCGAATCGATTTTTTCGGCAAAGACCGCTCCGATTGTCCAAGCGATGATCATCGGTTACAGAGACGGGATTCAAGCTGAATTGATGACAATGTATCAAGATTTGGGGATCATCCATCTTCTGGCCATTTCAGGTTTGCATATCGGGGTCATTTTGGGGACGTTGTATGTGCTGCTCGGCTGGCTTCCGATCACCCGGGAAAGAAAATATACCATCATGTTCTGTTTCATACCGGTGTACATTTATTTGTGCGGAGCGCCCGTCTCGGTCGTCCGAGCCGGTTTGATGGCCATGGTTGTTTTGCTCACGTTAAGGTTGGGGCGAAGCAAACAGGCCTTGCACGGTCTATATTTCGTGTATGTGTTGACGTTAGTGATTGACCCTTACCAGTTGTATCATGTCGGTTATCAATTGTCGTTCGGAGTGACTTTTGCCCTGATCGCCATCTACCCTGCCGTGCGCAAATCGTTGGCCATGTTTCCCGAACGCGTGCAATCTGTCGTTGGCGTGGCCCTCGTCGCTGAATTGGCCTCGTTACCGTTCATTGTTTATCATTTTTATCAGTTTTCGCCATTATCTTTATTGCTGAACATTGTGCTTGTTCCGCTGTATGCGGCCTTTTATATACCCGCCGCTTTTTTAATCACTTTGGTCAGCTTTATCCTTCCCGAAATCGTGCCGTTATGGGCGGCGATTTACGAAAACAGTTTACAATGGATTCATGATCGTTTGGCCGATGTGCACCAATGGATATGGGCCACGCTGCATGTGGGCTTTCCCGGGTTATGGTGGTTTGGTTTATATATGCTCGTTTTGTTCCTGTGGATTTGGTTTGTCGAGAAAAACAGTAAGAAAGCCTGGCTTTGCCTCGGGTGCCTGCCTTTCGTGCTGGCTTTGCCGCTGGTGCTTCCTTATCTGGATCAGCGGGCACACATGATGATGCTTGATGTCGGCCAAGCGGAAGCCATCGTCATCGAACTCCCGCATCGGGAAGAGGTGCTGCTCATTGATGTCGGGGATCGGCTTCGTTTCCCGGAAGAAGAGTGGCGCATTGGCCAAAATACATTTGAGGCGGGACAAGATGTGATTCTTCCATATTTACGCTACCGGGGCATTCGGCAGATTGACAAAGTGATCTTTAGTCACGGGCATTACGACCATACGGCAGGCCTGGCAAGTTTGTTGGGCAGAATAAAGATTGACAGCGTCTGGAGAAGCCCGGTCACACCGCAAACCGATCATGAGGCCCGGTTAATAGCGCATATTCAAGCCCACGGCATTCCTGTATATACATTGGGGAAAGATGATCAGTGGCAAACGCAAACCGCTCATTTTCGTGTCCTTTTCCCCGAGCGCAGAGATGAAGAGGACAGGCATGTCGCGCAAGTTCATGATGTCAATCTTGTTTTGTGGAATCAAATTTATGAAACGTCGTTTTTATGGACCGGAGATGTCGAGGCCAAAGGAGAACAGCAGATGCTTGAGGACTATCCACTGCTAGAGGCAGATGTGTTGAAAGTTGCCCATCACGGCAGCAATACTTCCACCACCCAGCCGTGGTTGGCCCGCATTCAGCCCCAAGCTGCACTGATATCAGTGGGGGAGAACAACATGTATCGTCATCCGCACCGTGAGGTGACGAACCGATTGCATGAGGCAGGCGTCACTGTTTTTCGCACGGATATACACGGAGGGATTCGTGTCACCGTTTCGCCCGAACGGGTTGTCATTCGGCCAACTTTACAAGCAGAAGGAGAACAGATACAATGAATGTGCCCTCTCGGGCAATAAAGAAACGGCAGAAAATGAAAAAGGAAAAAATCCTATTCAAACTGAACAGGATTCTGGACAGGCATGGTCTGAAGCTGGATGACCTTCACTGCTGATGATCTTCCATTATGTACGGCTGCCGATGATTTCAAAAATGATAAAGATAATAAAAACCGTCATGAAAAAACCGAAGCTGACGATAAATCCGACGCCTGAATCGATCAGATCATTTCTTTTATCATGGGGTTCTTCAAATTCATTACTTCTGGTGATTTGCTCATTCTGATTCTCAGTCATCATATTCAACCTCCTGTTACATCCCTTAGTATAAAAGAAATGAAGAAAAAAATCCACGTTTGCCTTCATTTATTTTAGACATTTTTGCAACAAATTCGTTTCGTCATCCGTCAGAGGATGATGAGGGGAGAGGAGGAAGTTTGGTGCAGGAGACGGAATTGCTGGCGGCCGCCAAGTCAGGTGACCGTGAAGCACTCAGGCAATTGTTACGCCAACTGGAATCTCCTTTATACCGCACGGCTTATTATATGTTGGGCCATGAGCAGGATGCCTTGGATGCTACTCAGGAGGCCATGTTGAAAATATACAAAAACATTCACCGTTATGAGCAACAGGCAAAATTGTTGACGTGGGCGCAGCGTATTGTCACAAATGTCTGTATTGATCATCTGCGTAAAAAGAAAGAAACGGTCTCCGTGGATGAGCATGAGCATTTGCTCGCCCACTCCCCTCGACCTGCAGTGGAGGAAACGGTGGAAAGAAAATGGGTTGCCGAAGATGTGCGCCAGGCGATCATCCGACTCCCCGATCATTTGCGACAAGTGATTGTTTTACGTTATATACAAGATTTGCGCTACCGGGAAATTGCGGATATCACTGCCTTGCCGCTAAATACCGTGAAATCTCACCTGTTTAGAGCGAGACAACAATTGCAAAAAATGCTTCAAGACGAACTGAAAGGTGGTGGACGAGATGACATGTGAGGAAGTTCTCCCGTTAATGCATCGGGAAGTGGACGGAGACCTCGCCCCAGATGAGCGGAAAATATTGTTTCATCACCTCTCTGCCTGTTTGACATGTCAAACAGAGTTTCAACGTTTGCAAGAGTTATCCCGTCAACTTGAATCGCTGCCCCAAGTTGAACCTCCGAAAAGTGTCGTCGAGCAAATGGTGAACACGGTCGGAAACGACGGGGCGGGGACGGACGATGTGGACCGTGTTCGTCCACAGCGGAAGAGCAGACGGTATTGGTGGTATTCGGGTTTGGCAACGGCTGCCGTCTTCTTGCTCATTGTCTGGCTGAACAATGATGTCGGTCCGGACTTGACACATTCAACTGATGAGCAAATTGTCCAGCAGACGATGGAAGAATCTGCTGAGGATGCGAACGCGTATTCTGCAGGAGAAGCAGATGATGCGCAAAGGTCCTCCGAGGACGGTGCAGTATCGTCCTTGACTGAATACGAACGACCATTTGAAGAACAGGAGAGCTTTGAGCAAGCGAACGCCGCTTCAACACAGGTTGAACATCATTCTCCGGTCGGTCCTTTACAGGAGAAAGAAGAATATCTTTCGCCTGACTCGACTTATGCCGCTTATATCGGCGTGGAGAACGAGGATATACGCATTGACCAAGAAGACCAGCCCCATTTCTTATGGGTCAATCCTCACGGTCCATCTTGGCAAGTGGAGTGGCTGGAGTGGGTGACGAATGATGAATTGTATGTCGTCTTGCTTCATCCAGAGCATGAAATGCGTCTGGAGAACGAAAGGGAACATTGGCTGATTGATGCGAGCGAACGGGACGTGCAACAATTGGATGGACCCCATCCGCAAAGCACACAGGATGTCCAGACGGAGACCGGGGAAGAGGATGTGCAGGATGTGCAGGATGTGCAGGATGTGCAGCCGGATACCGGGGAGGATGTCCAAAACGGATCAGGATAGAGAATGAATGCGAAGAGTACAAGAAGGGAAAAAGGGGAATGGATTTTCACCAAGTGAAAAAGAAGATTCAGCAAGGGGAAATCGCACCGGTATATGTTTTTTACGGGGAAGAAAAGTTGCAGATTGAGGACGTCTTAAACGAGATAAGAAGACAAGCGTTGTCCGAAGATACGCTTGATTTTAATTATGAAAGATTCGATTTGCGGGAGCAGCCCATTCAGGCGGCTGTTGAAGCGGCTGAAACTTATCCTTTTCTGGGTGAAAAGAGAATGGTTGTCGCTGCCCCGGCTGATTTTTTGACGGCTGCCAAATATAAATCAGCGGTTGAACACGACTTGACGAGCTTGGAACAATTCATTCAAAACCCTGTGCCTTATGCCGTGTTTGTTTTACTGAGTGACGGGGCCAAATTGGATGAACGCAAAAAAATAGTCAAACTGCTCAAGAAACATGCGGTCGTTGTTTCCAGCTCACCATTGAAAGAAGAGCAGCTCATTCCTTGGATTCGGGAGCAGGCCGGCGCTCAGGGGGTTGAGATCGAAGAAGAAGCGATCGGTTTGCTGTTGCAATTTGTCGGAACGAATATGCGCATGCTTGATGGAGAAATACGCAAGATGGCTCAATTCGTCGGCCAAAATAGGCAGATCAATGTGCAAGTGGTGCTGGAAATGGTTTCCAAGACGGTGGAACACAACGTGTTTAAGTTAGTCGATCAGGCCGCCCAGCTTAAGATGGATCAAGCGTTTGAAACGTTGTACGAGCTGCTCAAACGCAATGAGGAACCCATCAAAATCTTGTTTCTGCTCGCCAGGCAGTTCCGGCTCATCTACAGAGCCAAGCTATTAAGTAAGCAAGGATACTCAAGGAAACAGCTGAGTCAAATATTGAAAGTTCATCCTTACGTATGTCAATTGGCGGTGCAGCAAGGCAGGAATTTTTCTGAAGATCAGCTCGCCCGTTTCTTGAATCTGTTAGCTGAATTGGATTACGAGATCAAAACGGGTCAAATGGAAAAAAAGCTCGCTTTGGAAATGTTTCTTTTGCGTTTAGGTCGACAGAAAACGACCCGCACAGAAAAGCAGGGATAGTCCGTCGGACAATCCCTGCTTTATATATTGAGCGCGATCTCTTTCAAAATACGGTTAACACGACTATGTTTAACAGACATATGTTTAACACGACCTCATTCAAAAAGCTTTGTCAATCAGTCATGTTAAGTATCGTGCGGTGCTTAACATATCGCGCGGTGCTTACACTTATGAAGCCGAAGTGTTTTCGAGTTTGTGCAATGCTTTCATTAAAAGGGATTTTTTGCGAGCAGCGGCATTTTTATGGATCACGCCTTTTGTTGCAGCGCGGTCTAAACGTTTCGTGGCCTCAGAAAGAGCTTTTCTGGCGCCTTCAAGGTCTTTTTGTTCGACGAGCTTTTCAAACTTTTTCACATGGGTTCGCAAGGCGGATTTTTGAGACGCATTGCGCAGCCTTCTTTTTTCATTTTGTCTGATACGTTTTTGAGCGGATTTAATATTGGCCATCATCTTTCACCTCCTTGAAACGACGGATCAACCGTTCCAAAAATCAACATCACAAATTATACCGTTAAATGTACGTCAATGCAATATACAATCGGACAATCGGATAATCGGGACGATCGAGGGACAACCTCATCCAGGCCTGCCCATGCCGAAAGCATAATTTTTTGTTTGGCAGCAACACTAAGAATGGCAAACAGTGTTGAAATTTTTGGGCGGCATGTGCTCTGCCGCTTCAGACCATCAACCTTCATTCAATCAAATGCGAGGTGTTCAATGTGGCGGACGAAAAAGATTTAAATTTAAAACATTATCAGGTGAGAACAGATCTGGCCATAGAAGCACATCAAATAGCGCTGGAAGAAAACGAGAGGCGTCGAGGAGATTCGCTAAGCAAAAAAAATGAGCGGACGAAGCAGGATCCAGAAAATCGAAAAGCTGACCATAAAGAGGATGGAATTCCCGGTGTACACGTCGACATGTTTGAAAAGGACGGCATCGAGGTGACAAAAGTACATATTGAAACAGAAGAGGGCGCGAAGGAGGTCGGCAAACTTCCCGGGCGGTATTTGACGGTTGAAGCGCGAGGGTTGCGCCAACAAGACACGGATTACCAGGATCAAGTGACCACTTTGCTGGCCGCACAAATGCAGCAGTTCCTTCAGGAGGCGAACATCAAAGCGGATGCCCGTTGTTTAATTGTCGGGTTGGGAAACTGGAACGTCACACCTGATGCACTCGGTCCGATCGTGGTTGAAAATATGCTGGTGACCAACCATTTGTTTGAATTGCAACCCGAGCAGGTGGAAGAAGGGTTTCGGGCCGTCAGTGCCATCACCCCGGGGGTGATGGGCATCACCGGCTTGGAAACGAGTGAGATTGTCCGGGGGATTGTGGAGCGTTCCAAGCCGGATTTTGTCATCGCTATTGATGCCTTGGCCTCCAGATCGATTGAAAGGTTGAATACGACCATTCAAATCAGTGATACAGGGATTCATCCCGGATCAGGGGTGGGCAATAAAAGAAAAGGTTTGAACGAAAGCACGCTGGGTGTTCCGGTGATCGCCATCGGTGTTCCCACCGTCGTTGATGCCGTCTCCATCGTCAGCGACACGCTTGACTTTGTCATGGGGCATCTCGGCCAAAGAATGGAGGAAGAACGGGAAGGAAAGCATCCGAGGCGGGCTTTGGCACCCGGAGGGATGAACTTCGCTGTTCAGGAAGTGGAACGGTTTGATCCGAGTACCATTCCGGATGAAGAAGGGCGAAAAGTGCTGATGGGTATCGTCGGTACGCTGGGAGTTCAGGAAAAACGGCAGTTGATTCGAGAAGTTCTCCAACCTTTGGGACACCACCTGATTGTCACGCCGAAAGAAGTGGACGATTTTATTGAGGATATGGGCAATATCATTGCCAATGCATTGAATGCCGCCTTACACGAGCAGGTGAATATGGACAACGTGTCTGCTTATACGCATTAACTTAACCGATTTTGGGGCATGTCCAAAAAAATGTTTAAACGAGTTCTATCCTTTGGCAAGGCCACATAAAGTGTACTAACACGATCAGTGCCTTGTCTTTTTAATGTCTTCAAGGAATGGCAAACATTCCGGTTGAGGCGGGCCGGAAAGTGAAAGGATGATGGACATGTCTTCCCGTTTTCGTCGCAAAAAACGTACCAGGTCTATTTTTCCACATGCCAAACACGGATTGCTGGATCCGTCACGCACTTCCCTTCGTACAAAAATGCTTTATGTCATCATCAGTTTTTTGACGGTATTTGTGTTCACCTCTTTGCTTGCCCAAGTCCAGTCTCATTGGCATGTTTCTTCGAACACGTTGAAAAAATGGACAACCCCCATGTCTTTGGAGACGTTTGTGGCGACGTTAGGCATGGAACTTCCCCAGTTTAGAACGTATACGAAGTCGGCTGGAATAGAAGTTCCCCAAGCGTCGACCGTCATGCTGGAAATGGTCACTTCCTTTAACCCGGAAGATCCGCGAACGTTGATACGCAGGGAAATTCCCGGTTTTGTCTATTTTGATGGAGAAATTGTCAGTGCCGGCGAAGGGGTGAACTATACGGATATTCCGATTGAATCTTCACCGCCGCTCGAGGTGGTGATGGCCGAACGGGAAGCTGTGGCTGAGGAATTGACCGAAAAAGAAGAGGAACAGGACACGACAGATTCAGAAGAAGATCAGCAAGAGCCGGAATTATCGACCGAAGGCAGGAAGGTGGTCTACATTTATCATACGCACAATCGTGAATCTTACTTGCCGTATTTGCCTTCGGCCACTTCAGCCGACGAAGCATATCATGCGGAAATCAATATTACGAAAGTCGGCCAACGTTTGGGTGAAGAATTGGAGAAGAGAGGGATCGGCACGTATGTCGATATGACCGATATCACGCAACGTTTGAATGATGCCGGGCTGCAATTTGCCGATTCATATCAAGAATCCCGCGAAGTGGTTGAGGCGGCGATGGCCGAACAAAAGGATGTCACCTTTATGTTTGATTTGCATCGCGATTCGGTTGGGAAAGATAAAACAACGATAGAAATTGACGGAAAAAAATATGCCCGAACGGCGATCGTCATCGGCAGGAAAAATCCTCATTATGAAAGCAACTTGGCTTTTGCCGAAAAATTGGAGGCGAAAATGGAGGAAGCGTATCCCGGGCTGAACCGGATGATTTATATGCCGGATAAAGGGAATGGGGAGTATAATCAATCATTATCTGAGAATAATTTATTAATAGAAATCGGCGGCGTGGAAAATACGCTGGAAGAATCCTACCGCACGGCTGAAGCTTTGGCTGATGTCATTGCTGATCTTTACTGGGAAGCTGAAAAAGTAGATGCTCCCGCGAAATAAAGGAAGGGATCGAAATGGCCAGATTTACGGCAAAGGTGCTTTTGTTCATGTGTACGTTATTGTTCGGCATTTTGCTGGGCATCCATCAAGCGGAACTTGGTATTCTGGCGCTCGGGGGGATGAAAACGGATGTCGGCATCAAGCCCTTGGCCGAAGAACAGCATCCACCCTTTGAAGCACAGCATCCATCCATTGAGGATGCAGATGATACACGTGCTGAAACGGATGAAGAGGTGTATATCACGAAAATAGATGGTCATGAGGTGGAAACGGCCGTCGTCGGACGAGCTCTCGATTTGGAAGAAAAACAGAAAAAATGGGAACAACGCAATCATCATAACAAATATAGTTATCTGGGCAACCAAATCGGTGATGTTGTTTACTCCGTCTCCGAAAAAGGCGCGCAATGGTTCGTTCAGCAACTGGATAAAATTTTGTAAGCTGCACCATCATTGTTGCGGCTTTTTTGTTTCCGGCTGTTCTGTTATAATCGTCTTTGACTAAGCAGCGTTGTACAGATGGGTATGTGGGAGTGACAGTGATGAACAGTGCAGAGCGCAGGAAACGGCAGCAGCGGATTCGCAATTTCTCTATTATTGCTCATATCGATCACGGTAAATCGACGTTAGCCGACCGTATTCTCGAAAATACGGGCACAGTCAGCGAGCGGGAGATGGAGGAACAACTTCTGGATCAAATGGACTTGGAACGGGAACGGGGGATTACGATTAAACTGAATTCCGTCCGCTTGCTATACAAGGCGAAAGACGGAGAAGAGTATGTATTTCATTTAATCGATACCCCGGGCCACGTGGATTTTACGTATGAAGTGTCCAGAAGTTTAGCGGCTTGCGAGGGAGCGCTGCTCGTTGTCGACGCCGCTCAAGGCATTGAAGCCCAGACGCTGGCCAACGTGTATCTGGCTTTGGACAATGATTTGGAAATCCTGCCGGTCATCAATAAAATTGACCTGCCTAATGCCGATCCGGACAAAGTGAAGCGGGAAATTGAAGACATCATCGGCTTGGAGGCGGATGAGGCTGTCTTGGCTTCGGCCAAGTCGGGTCTGGGGATTGATGACATATTGGAACAGATCGTCCATAAAGTGCCCCCGCCGAGCGGTGACCCGGATGCCCCTTTGAAGGCGCTGATCTTTGATTCCATCTATGATGCCTACCGTGGTGTGATCACATACATCCGTATCGTGGACGGCACGTTAAAACCGGGCATGAAAGTGAGAATGATGGCCACGGGAAAGGAATTTGAAGTGAATGAAGTCGGCACGTTCACTCCCCAGCCCGTCAAAGTTGACGAATTAACGGTTGGCGATGTCGGTTTTATGGCCGCTTCGATTAAAAGCGTCGGAGATACGCGGGTTGGAGATACGATTACCGATGCCGAAAACCCGGCTTCCGCCGCTTTGCCCGGATACCGTAAAGTGAATCCAATGGTCTTCTGCGGCATGTATCCGGTTGATTCCGGGGATTACAACGATTTAAGGGATGCATTGGAAAAGTTGCAATTGAACGATGCTTCCCTGCAATGGGAAGCGGAATCTTCCCAAGCGCTCGGCTTTGGTTTTCGGACCGGTTTCTTAGGTTTGCTGCACATGGAAATCATTCAGGAACGCATTGAGCGGGAATTCAACATTCCATTGATTACAACCGCCCCCAACGTTGTTTATCGGGTGACGCAAACGAACGGTGAAGTGATTCAGATTGACAATCCGAGCATGATGCCCGAGCAGCAACATGTGGAAAAGATCGAAGAACCGTATGTCAAGGCGACCATTATGGTTCCGAATGACTTCGTCGGGGCCGTGATGGAACTTTCCCAAAGTAAACGGGGACACTTCCTGGACATGCAATATTTGGATGAACGCCGGGTGAACATCACGTACGAAATGCCTCTGGCCGAAATTGTTTATGATTTTTTCGACCAGTTGAAATCGAAAACGAAAGGTTATGCGTCATTCGACTATGAACCGATCGGCTACCGCGCTTCCAAACTCGTAAAAATGGATATTCTTCTGAACGGAGAAGCGGTTGATGCTTTATCGACGATCGTCCATCGTGATCAAGCCTATCATCGCGGCAAATTGTTGGCTCAAAAATTGAAGGAGCTCATTCCGAGACAAATGTTCGAAGTTCCCGTTCAAGCGGCGATTGGCAACAAAATTATTGCTCGCGAAACGATTCGGGCCTTGCGCAAAAATGTGCTGTCCAAATGTTACGGTGGAGATATTACCCGCAAACGGAAATTGTTGGAGAAACAAAAAGAGGGTAAAAAAAGGATGAAAGCCGTAGGCAATGTGGAGATTCCCCAGGAGGCATTCATGGCTGTCCTGCAGATGGACCCCGGGGATTAATAGTAACCCCCGGGCGGGAGTGCCGCCGTTGAACTGCGGCACTTTATTCTTCTCTATGATGACATCGAGGGGATCATGGACGCTGTTGTTTGTACATCAAAACAGACGGGCTGTTCGGTGAACAAGTTTTCGCTAAGTGCCTCAGCCAATTCATCTTCTTTTTCAACGCGCACGCCTTTGGCACCGAAAGTTTCAGCCAACCGGGCGAAGTCCGGATTGTGCAAGTCAACGCCGAACGGAGCATAACCTTCGGCCATCATCTTATGCTTCTCCAGGGCGAGGGAGCGGTTGTTGACGACGATGACGATCACCGGCAGACGGTGTTTGACGGCGGTGGAAAATTCCATCATCGTCATCGCCAGACCACCGTCGCCGACGATGGCCACCACTTGTTTTTCGGGGTAGGCGAGCTTCGCCGCCAAAGCCGCCGGCAAGCCGTAGCCCATCGTGCGCCATTTTCCTGAGTAAAGCACATCCTGTCTTTCGGCCCGGAAATGGCGGTTAAACCATAAGGTATGGTCACCCGTATCCAGGACGATGATCGCATCAGGATTGACGTGCTCGTCTATAACGGACATGAGACGCTGCGGGGAGATGGCGGACGGGTGATGATCGCTTGTCGCCTGGCTTCGCTCGAATTCCAGGCGCCGGTTCATGTTTTTTTTGGTTTGAACGATTTGTTTTTCCCACGTCTTACGGTTGCTGTTTTGTACTTGCTGCCTTTCTCGAAGGCGTTGCAAAAGCATGCCCGTCACTTGGACGGCGTCGCCGACGAGGGCGTATTTGACGTGACGATGCCCTTCAATCGCTGCCGGAGATTGATCAATCTGAATGATCTCGGTTTGTTGGGGGACGAATCCTTCCGGCCACCAATTGGCGCCGATGGCCAGAATGCAATCTGACTGTTGCAGCGTTTGTTTGCTTTCATCTATTCCTCCTTGACCGATTCCGCCTAAGTTTAGGGGATGCTGATAAGGAATCACTCCTTTGGCTCCCAACGTTTCGATGATGCCTGCTTGCAAAATCGCGGCCAGCTGCTTGATTTCATGTGCTGCCCCGCGGGAACCTTCGCCGATCAATATGACCGGTTTTTGCGCTTCAGCCAGACGTGTCACCGCTTGATCCAAAGCGGACAAGTTTTGTGGTTTTGTCTGATGAAGGAGGCCTAAGGGCGCTCGAGGTTCAGATTGGCAAACGGCGGAAAATAAATCTTTGGGAACGGAGAGATGGGCTACTCCCCGCTGGCTTTGCGCCTCAATCAATGCTTTTTGCAAAACATCAACGATGGCTTCGGGGTGTTCCAGTTCAGTGGAATAAACGGCCAAAGGAGCCATCATTTGTTGTTGATTGATGTACTGTTTGGCCTCTGTCCCCGCTTTTTTCCGTTCGACCTGTCCGCTGATGACGAGCAAGGGAATGCGGTCTTGAGCGGCGTCGGCAATGCCGTTCAACATGTTCACCAGCCCCGGCCCGCTTGTGGCAATGCACACACCGATGTGTTGGGTGCATTTCCCTTCGGTGGAAGCCATCAAAGCGGCGGCTGTTTCATGGCGAACATCGATATAGCGGATTTGATTTTGATAAGGCAGCGCGGCAAGGAAAGCAAGAATGGCATCGCCTGCCACGCCGTATATGTGCTTGACGTCCCATAACGCCAGCTGTTTTAAGATGACTTCAGCGACAGTCAATGGCTTGGTCGTCTTCTGATCGGGACTCGCCGGTGCAATCAGCGCCCTGTTGAGTGAAGAGTCAGTCATAAGCAGCTCTCCTTTCTTTTTTGAGTATGCCCTATTCCGGAAATGACCATGCTTCGACCTGCCCAATGAATGAGAGTGACAACGCCGGTTGATATTCATCTAAGCGACCATTTGTGCGCTTAAACGAAAGAAGTGAGCCCAGGATGCCCAAATCGGTTTACATCCATATCCCTTTTTGTGAGCATATTTGTCCATATTGCGATTTTAATAAAGTCGTCTTAAAGGGACAGCCGGTGCTGGACTACCTTCATGCCTTGCGCAAGGAGATGGAAATCACATTTGAGCGTGAACCGGCGGCCGATATTCAGACGATTTATGTCGGGGGAGGCACACCGACGGCCTTAGACACAAAGCAAATGCGTTTCTTTCTAGATAGCGTACGCTCGGTTGTCCAACCGCAAACGGACGAGGTCGAATTTTCGATGGAGGTGAATCCGGGTACGGTTGATGAGGAAAAATTACGGGTGATGAAGGAAGGCGGGGTGAATCGTCTTTCATTCGGGGTGCAGTCTTTTGATGATCAATTGTTAAAACGCATCGGGCGCATCCATGACGCCCGCGACGTGTATCGATCACTAGCGTTGGCGCGTAGGGCGGGTTTTGAGAACATCTCGATAGACTTAATGTTCGGCTTGCCCGAACAGACGCTGCCCAGCTTGAGCCGAACGGTGGATGCGGCTCTTGAGTTAGAACTCCCCCATTTATCAGCATACAGCCTGCTCGTGGAAGAAGGGACCCCTTTTCATCGTTTGTATCAAAAAGGGAAACTTCCCCTGCCTTCGGAAGAAGAAGAATATGAGATGTATGAGCTTGTCATTCATAAAATGTTGGATCAAGGATACAGCCATTACGAAATAAGCAATTTCGCCAAGCCGGGGTTTGAAAGCCGGCACAATCTGACGTACTGGCGAAACGAAGAATATTACGGTTTTGGAGCCGGTGCACACGGCTATGTGCGCGGCGTGCGTTATGAGAATGCCGCCTCTTTGCGGGAATACATTGATTTGGTCAACAAAGAAGGCCATGCCTCTGTTCATCGTCACGTTGTTTCCGAAAAAGAAGCGATGGAAGAAACGATGATGATGGGCTTGCGCCTCAAGGAAGGGGTTTCGCGAGAGGTTTTCCGTCAACGCTTTGGCCTTGCCTTGGAGGACGTTTATGCGCGCGAGCTGGAAATGTTGTTCAATAAAGGACTGCTGCAAGAAAAGGGCGGGCGATATGCTTTAACGTCCAAAGGCGTATTCCTGGGCAACGAAGTATTTGTCATGTTTATGCAGTCATAAGAACGGTTTTATGCAGAACGGTTTTAAGCAGATTTAAGAAGGGTTTTAAGCACAACTCATCCATCGCACTTTGAAGTCTGTCCGACAGGTTTTTTTAAGCAGGCCAGGACGGTTTTAAGCAGGCTTAAAGACAGTTTTTCGCAGACATAAGGACATTGAGAATGAGGTGGCTATAAGGTTAGCGAATGAATTGACATTTAAAACCGGGTTTGGTATTTTGGTATTAGATTTAGCACTCTTATGTTTTGAGTGCTAACATGGTGCATGCTGGTGCGGTTTGCCAAGAAGGTTGTCTCGGGAGCGAACCGGTTTGATGCACTCAAACAAAGGGTGATTTTTATGTTAACCGAGCGCCAGAAACTCATTCTCCGAGTGGTTGTCGACGATTACATTTTAACGGCGGAACCTGTCGGTTCACGGACGATATCCAAACGACGGGAAATTACGTTCAGTCCGGCTACGATTCGCAATGAGATGGCTGACTTGGAAGAAATGGGTTTTCTCATTCAGCCCCATACATCCGCCGGCAGAATTCCGTCCCATAAGGGCTACAGGTTTTATGTCGACCATGTGATGACCCTGAGGAAATTATCGGCGGGCATGATAGAGAAAATTAAAAAAATGTATTCGGAACGATTCGTTGAATTTGAACAGTTGATTCAGCATACGGCTGTCGTTTTGTCCGGGCTGACGAATTACACGGCCATCGTTTTAGGTTCCGATCTGTTTGATGCTAAATTGAAACATATCCAGCTGCTCCCCTTAACCGAACGGACGGCTGTGGCGATTATCGTCACGAACACTGGTCATGTGGAAAATCGAAAGGTATCCGTCCCTGAAGGCATTTCTTTATCGGAAATGGAGAAGCTGGTCAATCTTCTGAATGACAAACTGTACGGGGTACCGATTTATCAATTGAATGAACGATTGCACTCTGAGATCTCTCAGGAATTGAAAGTGCATTTGGAACAATACCGGGAAGGAATGATTATTTTAGAGCAAGCGCTGGTCCGTAACCAGGAAGATCGCATCTTTTTGGAAGGAACGACCAATATTTTTTCCCAGCCGGAATTTAGGGATGTAGAGAAAGTGCGCAGTTTGTTTGAGCTTTTAGAACGGCATGATCGAATTCAGGAAATTTTGGCTTCGAACACCGGGCAGACGGGTGTACAGGTGAAAATTGGCGATGAAAACGATGATGAAGCCATTTCCGACTGCAGTATCATCACGGCGTCATACTGTATCGGAGATCGGCCCGTGGGCAGTTTAAGCATCTTGGGGCCGACGCGCATGGAATACTCCAAAGTGATCAGTATTTTGGAGTATTTGACCGGGAATTTAAGCGAACTGCTGACCCAGCTGCATTTCGATGACGGCATTTAAGTGACCGTTATTTAATGATCGTTGATCGTATGAATCGCCCCGTGATAGGGAACAAAGAGGATGAGGCAAGATTAAAAGCATGTTTGAAGGCTAAAGCGTGTCTTTAGCCTTTCTCCTGTCAGCCGGACGGCGGGGAGGATTTTGGAGGTGACGACGTTGAGCATGGAAAAAGATGTGCACAAAGAAGTCAAACAAGAGCAGCAAACGACAGTTGAAGAAACAGAAGCGACACGAGATGAACAAACGGAACGCACATTGAAAACAGAAGCGGAGAACGAAGGACAACGGGAATCTGAACAAGCTGAACACGAAGTGCAAGCTGAACACGAAGTGAATGAGGAAGAAGATGCGGCTTCGAATCTTGCACACCTGGAAGCGGAAGAGCAATCTCAGCAAGCAGGAGCGGAAGAGCAAAAGCGGGATGCAGAAGGGGAAACAGAAGCTTTTTCCGTAGAGCAGTGGCAAAAAGAGGTTGAGCAATGGCAGCAGAAATGGGAAGAAGCCAAGCAACAGGCTGAAGAACACTATCAGAAGTACCTCCGTGCTCAAGCTGACTTTGAAAACTTCAGAAGAAGAACGAGAAAAGAAAAAGAAGACCAGGCGCAATATGCGGCCCAGTCGCTTGTGGAAAAAATGTTGCCCGTCCTGGACAATTTTGAAAGGGCGCTTGCTGCCGGTAAAGAAGCGCAACAGTCAGAAAGTCTCATTCAAGGGATTGAGATGGTTTTTAAGCAGTTGCAGCAAGCCTTGGAAGCTGAAGGCGTTGAAGTCATCCCGGCGGTGGGCGAACCGTTTGATCCGCACGTGCATGAAGCGGTCGGGCAAGTTGAGAGTGAAGAATACGAGCCGGGCATTGTCGTCGAACAATTGCAGAAAGGTTACAAGTTAAAAGACAGAGTGATGCGGCCGGCGATGGTCAAAGTCAGTTCTTGATCCGCAGACCTTCCATAAACTGTTGCTTTATCCATAAAAAACCAGACGTTTTACTTGAACCATTCGGATAGGAGGCATTGAAAATATGAGCAAAGTGATTGGCATTGATTTAGGAACAACAAACTCTTGCGTAGCCGTTTTGGAAGGCGGTGAACCGGTGGTGATCCCCAACCCTGAGGGGAACCGGACGACACCCTCTGTCGTCGCCTTCAAAGGTGACGAAAGATTAATCGGGGAAGTCGCCAAACGACAGGCGATCACCAATCCGGATAAAACCGTCATGTCTATTAAACGTTACATGGGTTCGAACCATAAAGTGAACATTGACGGAAAAGAATATACGCCGCAGGAAATTTCGGCCATGATTCTTCAGAAACTGAAAGCCGATGCCGAAGCGTATTTAGGGGAGAAAGTTGAAAAAGCGGTCATTACCGTTCCCGCTTACTTCAATGATTCCCAACGCCAGGCGACGAAAGATGCGGGTAAAATCGCCGGGCTTGAAGTGGAACGCATTATTAATGAACCGACGGCAGCTTCCCTCGCTTACGGCATGGATAAAGAAGATGACCAGACGATCCTCGTTTATGACTTGGGGGGCGGCACGTTTGACGTTTCCATCCTTGAGTTGGGTGACGGATTTTTTGAAGTGAAAGCGACCAGCGGTGACAACAAGCTGGGCGGAGACGATTTTGACCAAGTGATCATCGACTACCTCATCGAACGCTTTAAACAGGATCAAGGCATCGACTTAAGCAAGGACAACATGGCCATGCAACGGTTGAAAGATGCTGCCGAAAAAGCAAAGAAAGACTTGTCTGGTGTCACCTCCGCTTCCATTTCCCTGCCTTTTATTACCGCCGATGAGAGTGGTCCGAAACATCTGGAGGAAACGCTGACCCGGGCCAAGTTCGAGGAATTGAGCGAACATTTGGTGGAACGGACAATGAAGCCGACACGGCAAGCGCTGGAGGATGCCGGCCTATCTCCTAATGAGATTGATAAAGTCGTTTTGGTTGGAGGATCGACTCGTATTCCGGCCGTGCAAGAGGCGATTAAGCAACTAACGGGCAAAGAGCCGCACAAAGGGATTAATCCGGATGAAGTCGTCGCGTTGGGAGCGGCCGTGCAGGCGGGCGTCCTCACCGGAGAAGTGAAAGATATGGTTCTGTTGGACGTCACCCCGCTTTCGCTCGGCATTGAAACTTTGGGCGGCGTCACCACTCGGTTGATCGAACGGAATACAACCATTCCGACAAGCAAATCGCAAATTTTCTCAACGGCAGCAGACAATCAAACAGCGGTTGACATTCACGTCCTGCAGGGTGAACGGGAAATGGCAGCTGATAATAAAACGCTCGGTCGCTTCCAGCTGACCGACATCCCGCCTGCTCCGCGCGGCGTGCCGCAGATCGAAGTGACTTTCGATATCGATGCCAACGGGATTGTGAATGTATCGGCCAAAGATTTGGGAACGGGCAAAGAGCAAAAAATCACCATTCAATCGTCCAGCGGTCTCTCCGACGATGAAATTGACCGTATGGTCAAAGAAGCGGAAGAAAATGCCGAAGCGGATAAAAAACGCCGTGAAGCCGTTGAAACGAAAAACGAAGCAGAGCAGCTGATTCATACGACTGAAAAAACGATCAAAGATCTTGGTGATAAAGTCGAACAGGCCGAAAAAGACAAAGCGAACGAAGCGAAAGAAGCCTTGCAAAAAGCGCTTGAAGGAGACGACATTGAAGCCATTAAATCGGCCAAAGACAAATTGCAGGACATCGTCCAGCAGCTCGCCGTTAAATTGTATCAGCAACAAGCGCAAGATGCTCAGGCTTCGGGTGACGGCGGACAAACCAATCAGAATGCCTCCGCTAAAGACGGTGATGATGTCGTTGATGCGGATTATGAAGACGTAAGTGACGATGATCAGAAAAAGGCGTGATGCCTTTCCATCAAGTCTTTTGATCCAAAAAGCCTAAAAAGACAAAAATAGACCTGGTTGTGCACAAGTCAAAGTCAGGGATTCTTGGCTTTGACTTTTTTGCGCAACGTGTTAAGATAATTCTTATGTAAAGTCGGGAGTGGTTGGCAGGATGAGCAAACGAGACTATTATGAAGTGCTTGGCGTCAGTAAAGACGCCAGTGAAGCAGAGATCAAAAAAGCATATCGCAAGCTAGCTCGTCAATACCATCCGGATGTGAACAAAGCGGAGGACGCCGCGGAGAAGTTTAAGGAAGTCAAAGAAGCGTACGATGTTTTAAGCGACCCGCAAAAGCGAGCGCGCTACGATCAGTATGGTCATGCCGGAACAGATCAAGGCAATGGTGGTTTCGGCGGATTTGGCGGGTTCGGCAGCGGACAAGATGATTTTGGCGGATTCGGGGATATTTTTGACATGTTCTTTGGCGGCGGTTCCCGGAGAAATCCGAACGCACCCCGTCAAGGCGCCGATTTGCAATACACGATGAATTTGGATTTTACGGAAGCGGTGTTCGGTAAAAAAACGGAGATCCGCATACCCAAAGAAGAAACTTGTTCAACCTGCGGTGGTTCCGGTGCCAAACCGGGCACCAGGCCGGAGACATGTTCCGTATGCCGGGGGACCGGACAACAGGAACAAGTCCAGAACACGCCTTTCGGACGCGTGGTCAATCGCCGTGTATGTATGAACTGTTCCGGAAGCGGGAAAGTCATTAAGGAAAGATGTCGTTCTTGTCACGGATCGGGCCGGGTCAAGCGGGAGAAGACGATCCCGGTCAACATTCCACCGGGCGTGGATCACGGGATGAAAGTGCGTGTATCCGGACAGGGTGAACCCGGCCTGAACGGAGGCCCTCCCGGAGATCTGTATATTGTACTTCACGTCAGGGAGCACGAATTTTTCGAACGGGATGGTCAGGACATCTTTTGTGAAATGCCCGTCACTTTCGTTCAGGCAGCTCTCGGTGACGAAATTGAAGTGCCGACCTTAACCGGACGCGTGAAATTGAAAATCCCTTCAGGGACGCAAACAGGGACGTATTTTCGCATCAGGGGCAAAGGGGTCCCCGCCTCCCGCGGGAAACGGGAAGGTGACCAGCATGTGAGAGTACGCGTGGTCACGCCCAAGAAGCTCAACGAACGCCAGAAGGAGCTGTTGCGCGAGTTTGCTGCCATTAGCGGTGATCAGGTGCCGGAAGAACAGCAGGACGGGTTTATCGACCGGGTGAAGAAAGCTTTTCGAGGAGATTAGCAGATGAACAAATGGTCAGAAATTGCCATCCACACGACACATGAAGCCGTCGAACCGGTGGCCAATATTTTACATGAAGCGGGCGCCGGGGGTGTTGTCATTGAGGATTCTCAAGATTTGGAGCAGGACGAATGGCTGGAAAGACAGGGTCAGCTCTATCAGCTTGAACTGAATCCCGATGATTATCCGGATGAAGGGGTCATTTTGAAAGCTTATTTACCTGTCGATCAAAAACTAGAGCAGACCGCAGCCGCCATTCGGGACAAATTGCAAGATTTATCTAAGCACGATATACATCTTGGGCGCGGCACCATGTTTTTGACGGAAGTCGATGAAAAAGACTGGGCCAACGCCTGGAAAAAATATTATAAACCGGTGCGAATTTCCGAAAGAATCACCATTGTCCCAACATGGGAAGCATATGTCCCGCAGACTGACGAGGAGCAGATCATCCGCCTCGATCCAGGCATGGCTTTCGGGACGGGGACACACCCGACGACAAAACTTGGTCTGCAAGCGCTGGAAAAAGTTTTGCAGCCCGGCAACGAAGTGATCGATGTTGGTTGCGGTTCCGGCATTTTAAGCATTGCCGCGCTGAAATTGGGAGCAAAAACAGTTCTTGCCTTGGATATCGATGATCTGGCGGTCAAAGTGGCCCAAGAAAATATTGAGCAAAACCATTTGTCCCCGTATATCGACGTTAAAAAAAACGATTTGCTTGAAAATATCACCCGGCAGGCCGACGTCATCGTGGCCAACATTTTGGCCGATGTGATTTTGCGCTTAGTTGAGGATGCCTACGGATTACTTCGTCCGGGCGGCGTTTTTATTACGTCCGGCATCATTGCCCGTCAACAGGACGAAGTTAAGCAATCGCTCATGTCTTATGGCTTCGGCATTGAGGAGACACTTTCCTTGGACGGCTGGATGTCGTTCATCGCCAGAAGGGGTTTATAATCGTGCAGCGGTACATGTTGTCTGCCGACCAAATTCAAATGAATCAATGTTATGTGACGGGAGCGGATGCCCGGCATATCTCCAGGGTGATGCGCTTTTCTCCGGGTGATCGGCTCATTTGCTGCGACGGCCGGGGAAGAAGCGTGCTGGCCGAAATTGAAACGCTGTCTGACGACGAAGTCGTCTGTAAAATCATCAAACCGCTTCCTTATACAAGGGAACTGCCCGTCAAAGTCACCATTGCCCAGGGACTGCCCAAAGGGGATAAGTTCGAATGGGTGATGCAAAAGGGGACTGAACTCGGTGCCACCCGCTTCATCCCCTTTCGCGCGGCTCGGTCGATCGTGCGTTACGATGGAAAAAAAGAGCTCACGAAACGCAAGCGCTGGGAAAAAATTATCAAGGAAGCGGCGGAGCAGGCTCAGCGGGACGTTTTACCCAGGCTGGAGCCGATCGTCGGATTCACGGACATCTGTCAGGAGGATGCCCGCGTCAAACTTGTAGCATATGAACAAGCTGCGCTGCAAAAGGCAAACCTGCCTGCTCCTTTTGTCCAGGCCTTGAACAAGTTGAATCAAGGGGATCAACTTCTCGTCGTCATCGGGCCTGAGGGGGGCTTGACGCCAGAAGAAGTAGGAGAATTGCAAGCGCACGGATTTCAAACCATTTCTCTCGGGAAAAGAATTTTACGAACGGAGACGGCAGCACAATATGTTTTGGCTGCTGTGTCTTTTTATTTTGAACAGCTGGGAGGTTCGGCAAAATGGCCACAGTAGCGTTTCATACCTTAGGATGCAAAGTGAATCAATATGAAACGGAAGCGATTTGGCAATTGTTCAAACAGGCCGGCTATGAACAGATTGATTTTGAACAAACTGCGGACGTCTATGTCATTAACACGTGCACGGTGACCAATACGGGGGATAAAAAATCAAGACAGGTCATCCGCCGCGCTGTTCGCCGCAATCCGGACGCTGTCATTTGCGTGACCGGTTGTTACGCTCAGACAACACCGAAAGAAGTGGCGGCGATTGAAGGTGTCGATATCGTCATCGGGACGAAAGACCGGGCCAAACTGTTGGATTACATTGAACAATACCGCCGGGAGCGCAAGCCGATCAATGCCGTGGACAACATCATGAAAACACGGGCTTTTGAGGAGCTGGACGTTCCCGAATTTACGGACCGCACCAGGGCTTCGTTGAAAATCCAAGAAGGATGCAACAATTTTTGTACGTTCTGCATCATACCTTGGGCCCGGGGCTTGCTGCGTTCAAGAAAACCTGAGAACGTCCTTGCTCAAGCGCGTCAACTTGTCTCCGCCGGTTACCAGGAAATCGTTCTGACCGGTATTCATACGGCCGGTTACGGAGAAGATCTCGAAAATTACAATTTTGCCCAATTGCTCCGGGATTTGGAAGCGATAAAAGGACTTAAGCGTTTGCGTATCAGTTCCATTGAAGCGAGTCAGATCACAGACGAAGTGATTGATGTTTTGCGCCAGTCGAAAATCATCTGCCGTCACTTGCATATTCCTTTGCAGGCGGGGGACGACGAAGTGCTGAAAAGAATGCGCCGCAAATATACCACCGCTGAATATAAGCAAAAAATTGATAAGGTGCGCCGGGTATTGCCTCATTTTGCCTTAACGAGCGACGTCATTGTCGGCTTTCCCGGAGAAACCGAAGAACAGTTCAACAATACGTACGCCTTTATTCGTGATCTCCAGTTTGCCGAATTGCACGTGTTTCCGTATTCCAAACGGACGGGTACTCCGGCAGCCCGGATGGACAATCAGGTGCCTGAGGAGGAAAAGCAGGCCCGAGTGCGTCGACTGATCGCCTTGTCCAACGAATTGTCCAAGGCGTACGCTGCTCAATTCGCGGGTGAAACGCTCGTGGTCATCCCCGAGAAAGAATATCCGGAAAAACCGGACAGTGGACTGCTCGTCGGTTATACCGATAATTACCTGAAGGTGGTCTTTAAAGGGGAGCCGGAACTGATCGGGAAGATGGTCGACGTTCGCATTGACAAAGCGGATTATCCTTACAATGTCGGTTCCCTCGCGGCCGGTCAGAAGAATCCTCATGCGACAAAATCGGCATAAAACAGCAACGAAATCGGCATAAAACATGTCCCCCCTCTAAAAAAGTCTGCTTCATTGAAGGAGTTGAGTGAGCTTGAAAGAGACAGCGGCCGGAGGCATCGTCTACCGACAGCAAGGTTCCGACATTCAAATTCTGGTCATCGAAGACCAGTACGGGATATGGACGATTCCTAAAGGGAAGCAAGAACCCGGTGAGACGTTGGAAAAAACAGCGTTACGTGAAATTGAGGAAGAAACCGGCATCAAGGGACAAATCGTCGGTCCGGTCGACCGTGTTTATTATCGATATAAGCATCCCGATCGCGGACTGGTCGATAAAGAGGTGAAATACTATTTAGTCAGAGCGACGGGGGGCACACTGACTCCGCAAATCGAAGAAATTCACCGTGTCGCTTGGCTGGAGCTGCATGAAGCGCTTGAAAAATTACGTGAGCGCGGTTATGCAAACAACTATCCCCTGCTCAAGAAAGCGAAGCGAATGCTGAATCGGTTAAACGGCCGACCGCTGGCTTCTTATATTGACCATACATTGCTCAAAGCGGATGCAACGGCGGAGGATATCGCCAGACTGTGTCAGGAAGCGAAAGAAAATCATTTCGCTGCCGTCTGTGTCCTGCCGACCTGGGTGCGGTTATGTACGCAATTGTTAAGCGGCACGCCCGTTAAAGTATGCACGGTCATCGGTTTCCCTCTCGGGGCGAACACACCTCAAGTGAAGGCGCTGGAAACCCGAACGGCGATCGAAGACGGCGCAACGGAAGTCGATATGGTGCTGAACATTGGCGCCTTGAAGGACGGGAATCTTGCTCTTGCCCTCGAAGACATTCGCAGTGTGGTTGAAGAAGCTCACGGGAAAGCCCTCGTCAAAGTGATTATTGAAACGGCTCTGTTAACGGAGGATGAAAAAGTGACCGCCTGTCAACTCATCGAACGGGCGGGGGCTCATTTTGTTAAAACGTCGACAGGTTTTGCCGCTTCGGGAGCGACTGTGGAAGATGTGCGCCTGTTGCGCCAAACGGTGGGCGAGCGGATCGGAGTGAAAGCTTCCGGCGGAATCAGAACGAGGAAGGCGGCCGAATTGCTGCTGGAGGCCGGGGCCACTCGGCTGGGAACGAGCGCCGGGGTACAGCTTGTCGAAAGCGAAATGTCATGTTGATCGCTTTGATCCGGGGCCTTCATTTTCCGGATCATTCTTTTTTTCATGAATCATTCATTTTGCCTGACGGTGTACAGCGTATGACGGCTTTTTCAAACCAGTCGATCACGGGTAAAACAAGTAAGGAACACAGCACGTTAAACAAAAGTTGAGCATGAGCGACCTGGTGCATGGCGTGCATCGTCAGCCATTCAACAGCAGAGGCCAGGGCGGGGATAAAGGGGATAAAAAACATCACGCCGCATACGTTCAGCAGGACATGGCTGGCGGCCACTCTTTTGGCGGCCATGTTTGTCCCAATGCTTCCCAATACGGCCGTGATGCACGTGCCGATATTGCTCCCCAGCGTCATGGCGATGGCTACGGTGAGCGGGAATAACTGGTCTTGAAGAAAACTCATCGTCATCATTGTCGCGGCCGTACTGCTTTGAATGACCGCCGTCAACAGTGTTCCGGCAATCACACCGCTGACAATGCCTTCACCCCCGAAGGCGTACAGTGCGTCTATCCAGCCCAATGTTTTCAACACCGGAGCGATGGACTGCATCGTTTCCATCCCCAAAAACAGCAGCCCGAAGCCGCCGATAACCAGTCCCAGACTGCGCAGAAACACCGCAGGCAGGATGAACAGAACACAGCCTGTCAGAAAAAAATAAAGGCCCCAATGTTCAATTTGAAAGGCAAGCAATTCAGCGGTCATGACAGTTCCAATATTGGCGCCCAGAACAATCCCCAGCGCCTGTTTCAGCCCGATCACCCTGGCATTGGCCAGGCTGATGGTGAGCAAAGTGACGGCACTGCTGCTTTGCAGAAGCGCCGTCGTGACCGTCCCGGTGATTAAACCGATCAACGGTGTGCGAGTCAGATAGAGGAGGAGTTTTTTCACTTTTTCCAGAAACAAATTTTCAAAGCCGATGCGCATCACCTGCATGCCAAACAGAAAAATGGCCAGACCGGTGGCCAACGGCAAAATGATTTCTCGCATGAGCATGTCTGTCCCCTCCTCATCCTATCCTATGAGTGAATTTAAAGGGGCATGACAAGCTTTTAGAAGCACTTGGATCTGTCCCGGGTCCATGGTATGATCATAAAAAACACGTCTAGCTAAGGAGAGATTTGGCATGTCTGAAACGATTTTCAGTAAAATCATCCGGCGGGAAGTGCCGGCCAAAATCGTCCACGAAGATGAACAGACGTTAGCTTTCCATGATATTAACCCCAAGGCGCCGGTACATATTTTGATCATTCCCAAAAAACAAATTCCGACATTGGCCGATGTGACCGAAGAGGATTATGTCTATATCACCCGTATTCACCAAGTGGCCCAACATTTAGCCCAGGCGTTGGAACTTGAAGGTTGGAGATTGCAAGTGAACGTCGGGGAAAAAGGCGGTCAAGAAATATTTCATCTGCACTACCATTTGCTTGGCTGGCCGAAACAGGCCCGGAGTTGACCTCATTGGAGCCATCATTTATAATGAAACACAACAGAATGAACGATGTATTTGTCAAGTGAATACATGATTCAGGTAAATACATGATTCTGTTGAAAGACTTGCTCTTCCTTTCGTTTTGCCAAAGGGAGATGTAGGTTGAAGTCTTCCTGAAGGTTAACGGAGGGAGGGAAAGTCAGTGGCACAAGTTCGTGTTCGAAAAAATGAATCACTGGATGATGCGCTTCGACGCTTTAAAAAAAGTTGCTCACGGGATGGAGTTATTGCGGAAATTCGCAAACGCAAACATTACGAAAAGCCGAGCGTCAGACGCAAAAGGAAATCTGAAGCGGCTCGCAAACGCAAATACTAGGAGGTATACCAATCTGATGTCCTTCTTAGAGCGATTGAATGCGGATATGAAACAAGCCTTAAAGAACAAAGACAAGCAAAAGCTGTCTTTAATTCGTATGTTAAAATCAGCATTGCAAAACGAACAAATTAAAAAAGGACAGGAATTATCAGATGATGATACCTTGGCTGTGCTATCCCGTGAAATGAAGCAGAGAAAAGAATCCCTCCGAGAATTTGAGAAAGCAGGACGAGACGATTTAGTGCAACAAGTGCAGGATGAAATAAATGTTTTACAAACATATCTTCCAGAACCTTTGAGCGAGACAGAGCTGAAAACACTTATTGCGCAGACTATTGATGAGATTCAGGCCAGCTCCAAAAAGGATATGGGCAAAGTGATGAGCACGCTCATGCCGAAAGTAAAAGGCCGAGCAGAAGGTCAGCTTGTGCAGCAGCTGGTTATGGAGGAATTATCCAAATAGATGTCGCCTGACAGGTGTCACGTGAACCCTTGCCGATGTTCTTTTCGGAAGGGTTTTTTGTTTGGCGGAATGCGGCTGCCGGGGACGCAGTTGACACGTATCTTTAGACGAACGCTGTCATCCGGGGTTCAGCGTCGGTCAAAGCGACTGCTCCGTTGCGACAGTTGTTCTCGTTTGGTTTTATACGAACGCTGTCTTCCTCGGTTGACTTTTTCTCGTGATCAGGCATCTTTTTTGGTATAATGTTTGTGGAAAAATGAGGAAACAAAGGATTCATCAGTCGGGAAGTGAACAAATTGGATGCTGTCGTTTCAAAACCGGTCAGAATATTGATTTATGTGCTAATGGTGCTGCCATTTTTGTGGTCGTTCGGCCACACTTTCCAGACCGCAGCCCAAAACGAGGAAGGACTCGTCTACGTCGTTGACGTCAAAGACACGGTTGAACGCGGTCTGTACGCTTATATGGAAAGAGGTTTCCGGGAAGCGGAGGAAGCGGGGGCAGAACATATCATTTTAGATATAGACACTCCTGGAGGAGCGGTGATCGCCGCTGAGGACATAGGCCACTTAATGCAAAACAGTGACATCCCCATCACTGCGTTTGTCAATCCGAATGCGACTTCCGCCGGCGCCTTCATCGCCTTGAATGCGGACAACATTGTTATGGCGCCAACGGCATCAATGGGGTCGGCTGCCGTGGTCGATTTGGAGGGGAATATGGGGGATGAGAAAACAACAGCCTTCTGGATCAGCAAGATGGAATCAGCAGCTGAAGTGAACGGCCGTGATCCGATTTATGCCCGGGCCATGGTTGATCCGGATGTGGCAATCGAAGGCCTTGTTGCCAAAGGAAAACTGTTGGACTTCACCGCCACTAAAGCAAAAGAGCACGGATATGCCGAAGCGATTGCGGACGATTTGGAAGGTGTTTTGGCCTTCTTGGGCTTGGAAGGCGCAACCGTTGAACATGTTGAAATGGCTTTTTCCGAACATTTGGCCCGCTTTATCACCCATCCCATCGTCGCTTCCATCTTGCTTTCGTTAGCGGGGCTTGGTCTGATCGTTGAACTGTACAGTCCCGGATTTGGTGTACCAGGCAGTATCGGGATCGCATCCTTATTGCTCTACTTTTTTGGGCACTTGATCGCCGGCTTTGCCGGATGGGAATCGGTCATATTGCTTGCCGCCGGTTTGGTGCTGATTATGATTGAAATTTTCGTGCCCGGATTTGGCATCTTTGGTATACTGGGATTGGCGGCCATGATCGGCAGCATCGCTTTGGCTAGCGAAGATGTCGTCACCGGTCTGATCAATATGGGTATTGCACTCGTTGTCACAGTGATCGTCGCCGTCATTCTGGCCCGGTTTATGAATAAAAAAGGGGTTTGGAATCAATTCGTTTTACGCGAAGGTGTACCCGTGACAGAAATGGAAACGATGATTCAAAAGAAAAGCGAATTAATCGGCAAAAAAGGCGTCACGGTGACCCCGCTGCGTCCCTCGGGAACGGTCAAAATTGACGGAAAGCATTATGACGTCGTCAGCATCGGCAGTTTCGTGGACAAAGGCGCGCCCGTACAAGTGGAAAATGTAGACGGTCCGCGCATCGTGGTCAGCGAAATAGAGGACGATGAAGAATAAACCGATATACGCCCTATATTCGGAAGGTAAGTGTTGCCAAAATAATCGGTGGACGAAGTGTTCAAATGATATCGTGGATGAAAAGTTGAAAAATATTTGTTGAAAAAATGTTGAAACCATATTTTTGGCATGTTGGAAAAAGTCTATGGATAAGTTGAAACCATATTTGCGGCATGTTCAAAAATGTCTGTGAATGAATGTTGAAAAATATTTGGGGATGAATGTTGTGGAATATCGGGGTAGGTAAGGGAGATTCCCTTTCTAGCATACATATTACGAAGGAGGAATTAAGATATGGAGATGGATGCGATCATTTTGTTATTGATTATCGCCCTGGCCATTATCGTCCTGGCCGTCTTTTTCACTTTTGTGCCAGTGATGCTCTGGATTTCGGCCATGGCGGCTGGTGTTCACGTTAAAATTTTTACCTTGGTCGGGATGCGATTTCGCCGCGTCATTCCCTCGCGTGTCATCCACCCGCTGGTCAAAGCCAGAAAAGCGGGTTTGAATGTGGCGATTAATCAGCTGGAAAGCCATTATTTGGCCGGAGGGAATGTCGACCGTGTCGTCAACGCCCTGATCGCCGCTCACAGGGCGAACATTGATTTAAGTTTTGAACGCAGCGCGGCCATCGATCTCGCCGGACGAAACGTATTGGAAGCCGTGCAGATGAGCGTCAATCCGAAGGTGATTGAAACGCCGTTTATTTCCGGGGTGGCCTTAGACGGGATTGAAGTGAAGGCCCGAGCCAGAATTACCGTGCGGGCCAATATTGATCGGCTCGTCGGAGGCGCCGGCGAGGAAACGATCATTGCCCGTGTTGGAGAAGGTATCGTTTCCACGATCGGTTCAGCCGAATATCATAAACAAGTGTTGGAAAACCCCGATTCGATATCCACCACTGTTTTGGAAAAAGGATTGGATGCCGGGACGGCGTTTGAAATTCTTTCCATTGATATCGCCGACGTGGATATCGGCAAAAACATCGGCGCATCCTTGCAGATTGATCAAGCCGAAGCGGATAAAAACATCGCCCAAGCGAAAGCGGAAGAGCGCCGAGCAATGGCGGTGGCCAAAGAGCAGGAGATGAAAGCTCGCGTAGAAGAAATGAGAGCGAAAGTGACCGAAGCCGAGGCGGAGGTACCCTTGGCCATGGCCGAAGCTTTGCGCAGCGGCAAATTGGGTGTGATGGATTATTTCAACATGCAAAACATCATCGCCGATACCGATATGCGTGAATCGATCGGTAAAGCGTCTGATCAAGATGAAGACGACACGAATGGCTCGCAAAGAACAAGATAAAAAATTCTATTTAGGGTTGACGCGAACTGGAGGAATGTCCAGTGGATGAGATCATTAACTTTTTGCTCGGCAATTTAGTTTTTGTGGTCGCCATCTTATGGTTTTTGGCGAACGTTTTTCGACGCCAAGATCCGAACAATAAAGAGAATGAACCGAAAAGATCCAATCAGCAGCCCGGAAGGGCCGGTCCTATAGGCCATCGACAACCCGGGAGGATCGATCCCGCCGGTCGCCGTGAAAGTGGCGGACGGCCCACAGCGCAACGGCCCGAACCTGACAGAAGGCATCGCCCTGAGCCCCGACGGGGACCGCTGAACCCGCAGCCGGTGCCCCAACCTCAGACGGCAAGGCCCGAGCCGGCCCCGCTGCCCTGGGAAACAGTGGCAAATGACTCTAAGACAAGTCGTCAGGACCGTCAGTCAACAGATGTTGAGCGCAGCCCGTTAAGCGAAAGACAACAACAGCTTCAACAGCAGCTGGCCGCCTTGAACAAGGGGCGGGATCAAAGCTCAGCAAAGCAGGGAAATGAAGGTGGGACGACAAGCGATCAGCTGAATCGGCAAGACGGCCCGTTCCGGGGCGGGGAACCGCGTTCAGGGGTTGCATCCGAGGCCCCGCTTAATTTCGAACATTTAACTCAGCGCCGGATCGTTGAAGGGTTTGTTTGGTCGGAAATTTTCAATGAGCCCCGTGCCAAGCGAAAGACCCGCGGATATTTGCCCTACGAACGCCGCCCGGCGCATCGCCGGAGATGAGCGGCCAATCATTGTAAGGCGTCGATGACCTTATCTTTAAGGATAAGGTCTTTTTTTATGCCTCTAAGCTCTTTTTTTATCCCTGTAAGCTCTTTTTTTATGCCTGAAATGTGCTCACGAGTCATACCTTGTTTCTTGATGTGCATATCATCATAAGAGAGGGAAAAGGAGGCAGATGGATGAAGAAGCTTCATCAGAGATTAAAGCGTTGGGCAGCTGGCGTTTTGGATCTGCCCAAAGATGTCGTTTTAGACATGCCTCGAATCACGATGATCGGCCCTTTGCAAATGTACGTTGAAAATCACCGGGGAGTTTTAGTCTTTGACCGCAATGAACTGCGGTTGCTGTTAAGTAACAAAGGACAACTTCTCGTTCGGGGAGAAAATTTGGTCATTCGTCAAATTTTGCCCGAAGAAGTCCTCTTGGAAGGTTTCATTCGGGATGTGCATTACTTGGAGCAAATCAAGCCATAAAGGCGGATAGGCAGGTCGAAAACAGTGTACAGGGGTGCTGGAGTACATGAGGAATGAAGAAATGATTCATTGGTGGCAAGGTTATGTTGTCGTCCAGATTCGCGGGGAACGGCTGGAACGTTTAATCAATCGGATGATGAACAAGCGTCTTTCCGCTTGGAATCTGAGGCGCATCAGTGTTGAAAAAGCTCGGGTTTCGATCACGGTGAGAGACTTTTTTAAGCTGCGGACGCTTTTAAAAGAGACAGGCTGTCGTGTTCACATCGAGGACAAAAAAGGCCTGCCGTTTCTCTTCAAAAGGATCAAAAGGAGAAAAGGTTTTTATTTTGGGGCAGCGGGCTTTTTGGCCGTCCTGTATATTTGTTCTTCACTGATCTGGTCAGTCGAAATTGACGGGGTGCGTTTGCCTGAGGATGAAGCGAAAGTGAGGGATACGCTGGCTAAGCTCGGCGTGGAACCATGGTCATTTAAGTTTCGAGCGGAAGACCCCGAAACGATTAAACGGGAGGTTGCCGAGGCTTTTCCGCATGTCACCTGGGTCGGTTTTGAATACAAGGGAACGAAAGCCCGCTTGAAAGTGGTTGAAAAAACGTTGCCTGAGCTTCCGGAACAGACGGGTCCCAGACATCTGGTGGCCAAGAAAAAAGCGATTATTTATGATTTGTTTGTCGAACAAGGCCGGCCGATGGTCAAGCCTAACGAGTATGTCAAGCCTGGAGACGTGCTCGTGTCAGGCATCATCGGTGCGGAAGATGAAGAGCGCCAAGAACTGGTCTCGGCCAAAGGAAAAGTATTGGGAGAAGTTTGGTACGAAACGGAATTCAGCGTGCCCTTGACCAGACAACAGTCCGTTTTAACCGGTGAAGAAAAAAAGGAGTATTATGTTCATCTCGGTCCTTTTGATCTTCAAGTATGGGGATTTGGGCAGGTGCCTTTCGACCACTACATCGTTCGCGAAAAAGAGTATACTTTTTCGGTCAAAAATTGGACATTCCCTGTGTCATGGCAGTCGAAGCGTCTTGAAGAAACACGGCAGGAGAAGCGGTCTCTCACTGCGGAGGAAGCGACCCGGTTAGGGACGGAATTATCAAGGCGCCGCTTGCTGCGCCATCTTGATCGGGACGCGGAAATCAAGGATGAAAAAATTTTGAAAAAGAAAGAGGAGAATGGTAAAGTGTATATGAAGATGCATTATACGGTGATCGAAGAAATCGCTTCAGAACAATTCATTTTTCAGCAAGGAGATTGAGTTTTTTGCCAGAACAGATGAAAACTGTGACATTGCCTATTGTTGACCCGTTGGAAACGCAGGAACTGTTCGGACCGAGAGACCGTTATCTGGTGCAGTTCGAAAAGGAGTTAGATGTTCACATCGTCAATCGCAACGGCCATGTGAGCATGTCCGGCTCACCTGATAAACTGCAGGCGGCTCAAGAGATGTTCGAAGTGCTCATGCGTTTGATTCGTTCCGGATACCATCTGTCGGAACGCGATATGATATACGCCATTCAACTGGCCAAGGACGGCTTAATTCATGAATTGGCAGAACTGTATGAAGAAGTGATTACGCTCAATCACAAGGGAAAGCCGATACGCGTCAAAACATTGGGTCAAAGGCATTACGTGTCCGCCATGAAAAAACATGACATCGTCTTCGGCATCGGTCCTGCCGGAACGGGAAAAACGTATCTGGCCGTCGTGCTGGCCACACATATGCTCAAAAAAGGTGAGGTGAAACGCCTCGTTTTAACGCGCCCTGCAGTTGAAGCGGGGGAAAATCTCGGTTTTTTGCCGGGGGATTTGCAGGAAAAGGTGGATCCTTATTTAAGACCGTTGTACGATGCGCTGCACGATGTCTTGGGAACAGAGCAAGTGGCTAAATTGTTGGACAGAGGAGTCATTGAAATCGCGCCTCTCGCTTATATGCGCGGCAGAACATTGGATGATTCTTTTGTCATTTTGGATGAGGCCCAAAATACGACGGCTGAACAAATGAAAATGTTTTTAACCCGTCTCGGTTTTGGTTCGAAGATGGTTATAACCGGGGATGTGACGCAGATCGATCTGCCCAAAGGCATACAATCTGGATTGGTACAAGCCATACACATTTTAAAAGATGTGGATGCTTTAAGCTTTGTTTATTTGCAAGCGACAGATGTGGTGCGCCATCCTTTAGTCGGGCGTGTCATTGAAGCCTATGATCTTTTTGAGCGCTCAGCCGAAAGGTAGCTAGCCGGATGAGGAGAGAAGATCAATGAACAAAAAGCTATCTTTAAATGAGGAAGGCGGATTCTGGCAAAAATGGAAAGATCATAAAATGGTGCGCTCTTTTTTATATGTGTTTTTGGGCATCGTTTTATACGTTTTACTGTTGGGGCATGTCGTTCCTGACGTTGTCAAAGTGAATGTCGGATCTGTTGCCCATGAAGATATCGTTTCACCGGTGACCGTCATCGATGTGGAAGCGACAAATCAAGCGAAAGAGGACGCGGCCAAGGCGGTCGAACCGGTTTATACTCAAGATAACACCATTTCCGACCATCAAATCAATAAGTTAAACCGACTATTTCTGAAAATCAAGGATACGCTAAGCGATGAGGACTTGAGTGCTGAAGAAAAAGTTGAAAAGTTAAAGGAAGAGGATGAATATCAACTTGACGATGAAGCGTATGAGACCTTAGTCAACTATACGGTAGAAGATATTGAGACGATGCAGGTCGTCACCCGGGATATCGTTTCCAGAATCATGTATGAAGGTGTCCGGGAGGAAGATAACGGCTTGCAAAGGGCGCGGCAAGAAGTGGATGAGTCTCTCGTATTTTCGACGTTAGACAGCCAATTGCGTGCCGTTTCCAGGGAAATCGCCCGACAAAGCATTGTGCCCAATTTCATGATCGACTGGGAAGAAACACAGTATTTACGCCAGGAAGCGAGAGACAATGTCCAAGAGATTGAAATTCGTGAGGGTGAGGTTTTGGTCGAGGAAGGGGAGATCATTACCCGGGAAACGTACCGAAAGCTGGCTGTCGTCGGTATGCTCAATGAATCTAGAAACTGGTTTCCTTACTTGGGATTGGCCCTGTTTATCGGCATTATGCTCACTTTTTTAGGGGTGTATATTTCCACCTCCCGCTTGCCGATCAAAACGAATAACAACCATTTGCTCATGTTTGTCTTGATCTTTACCTTAAATCTCGTCGTCATGAAAGTCATCAGCATCGGTCAGATGCTTGAATATACCGGAATAGGCTTTGTCGCCCCGGTGGCTTTTGCCACCATGTTGATGACGACATTACTCCATCAGCGTCTGGCCGTCTTCAGCAGCTTTATCTTCGGTCTGATCGCGGGCGTCATGCTCAATGCCGAAACGCCGGGATATTTCGATCATCACTACGGCTTGGCCGTTATGTTTAGCGGTGCGGCGGGCGCCTTTTTCCTGGGTCAGGCCACCAGAAAAACGAAAATATTGCAAGCCGGGTTTGTCGTTTCCATCGTGACGATGCTAACCGTTGTGGCCAGTACTTTTTTGAGAAGCGCGCCTCCCGGTTGGCTGGATCTCTCCTTATATATTCTTTTTGCTTTTTTCAGCGGCATTTTGGCCAGTGTGCTGACGATCGGGCTCATGCCCTTTTTCGAAGCCGCATTCGGCATTTTGTCTCCGATGAAGTTGGTGGAGTTGTCCAGCCCGAATAATCCTTTGCTGCGCAAAATTTTGATTGAAGCCCCGGGCACTTATCATCATAGTGTCATGGTGGCCAATCTGGCGGAAGCGGCGGCCGAAGCGGTTGGCGGAAACGGTCTGTTGGCCCGGGTTGGGGCTTATTACCACGACATCGGCAAAACAAAAAGACCTCACTTCTTTGTGGAGAACCAAATGAATATGGGCAATCCTCATGATAAGATTGCCCCTCAGTTAAGCGCCAAGATCATTATTGCCCACGTCAAAGACGGCAAACAGATGCTGAAAGATCACCGTTTGCCCAAAGCCATTCAAGATATTGCCGAACAGCATCACGGAACGACTTTAATCAAATATTTTTATCATGAAGCCCAAAAAGAGTCCTCTTCCGAAGTGAACGAAAGCGATTTTCGGTACCCCGGGCCGAAAGCCCAATTTAAAGAATCAGCCATCGTCGGTGTGGCCGACGCCGTTGAAGCGGCCGTCCGTTCCCTCTCCAAACCGACACCGGAGCGCATAGAACATTTGGTGCGCACGATCATTCGCGATCGTTTGGAAGACGGACAATTTCATGAATGTGATTTGACGTTGAAAGAATTGAACACCATTGCTAACGCCATCTGCGAAACGTTGAAAGGGACGTTCCATTCCCGCATCGAGTATCCGGAGGAGTTTCAGCAGGACAAAGCAAAAAAAGATCATGTCAAGAAGAAAAAAGCAGAGAAGAAACCGACCGATCAAAATGAAAAATGAAAGTCGAAAGGTGACGACGAACCGTGAAAATCAGGGTACAATATCGTGACGAACACCGCTTTCTCGACGCATCTCTCTGCGAACGGCTGACGTCACTCTGTCAAACGGCTGCTGAACACCTCGGCATGACCGGGGGGGAAATTTCAGTGACATTGGTGAATGACGAGCAGATCAAAGCCCTCAACCGTCAGTACCGCCGGATCGATGAGCCGACCGATGTGCTCTCTTTTCCTATGTACGCCAGAGAAGAATGGTTTGACAACGACAAGCGGATCATCCCGGATGACGGATCGGCAGGCCCTCCTTTATGGGGAGATATTATAATTTCTGTCCCGACCGCCAGAGCACAGGCAGATGCCTACGGCCATTCCTTTGAACGGGAAATCGGCTTCCTGTTCATTCATGGTTTCTTGCATCTAGTGGGTTATGATCACGACAATGAAGCAAATGAGCAGGAAATGTTTCGTTTACAAGAGGAAATTCTGGCCAAACAGCACTTGGTCAGGTGAGCCAGATGAAGGGTTCTAAACGCCAAAAACGGCTTTGGCATAGCTTTAAACACGCTTTGAACGGCATTGCTTATGTCATTGACAGCCAGCGCAATATGAAAATTCATCTCGGGATGGCCTTGATCGTCTTGGTCCTTTCCGTTTTATTCAATATTTCCGGTGCCGAAATGATCTGGGTCATTTTCGCCATCTTTTTTGTCCTCTGCATGGAAACGTTGAATACGGCCATTGAACGAACGGTTGATTTAATGACGACGGAATATCACCCTTTGGCCAAACTCGCCAAAGATATTTCCGCAGGGGCGGTGCTCTTTGCCACTGCTTTCGCTGTCGTCACGGGCATTCTCGTTTTTGCCGCTCCGATTCTCAAATATTTTTCTTTGGATATCGGTTGGACGTTAGAAGTGCCTGTTATTATGCTCATATTAGGGTTCTTGTTGTTTGTCACGCTGTTCACTCGGTTGAAACGGAAGGAGTAATCATGACCTAGATGTTCAAAACATTGCGCAATCACCTGATCATGGGGTTTATCGCTTTACTGCCTGCTTTAGCCACGCTGTATGTTCTCAAGGTTTTGTTTGTTTTTGTTGACCGTATTCTCGGGAATTTTTTGACAGGCGTGCTCGTTGCTCTTGGCTTTATTCACGAATCCGAGGGGAAAATTCACTTGCTCGGATTTGGATTTGATGAGCGCATTCCCGGCATCGGTTTTCTTTTGATGATTCTCATTCTGATTGTCGTCGGCCTGTTCGCTAAAGGCGTCGCTGGGAAAAAAGCCATCCGCGCCACTGAGAGATCATTCAAGAGGATTCCGCTGGCCAGAAGCGTATACTCCACGGTACAGCAGGTGATCACAACCTTCATCCAGGACCGTTCCACGTTTAAAAAAGTCATTTTGGTGGAATATCCGCGAAAAGGGATTTATACGATGGGATTTTTAACAGGTGAGGCGCAGCTGGATATTCAGGAAACCACTGGGACAGAATGTGTGAATGTTTTTTTGCCTACCACGCCTAACCCCACTTCCGGTTGGATGGTCATTGTTCCCAAAAAAGATATCATTGAACTCGATTTAACGATCGAACAGGGGTTAAAATATATCATCTCCGGAGGGGTCGTTGTTCCTCGAACACCTAAATATCCTCTTTTTAAAAAGGATGAGCAAGATTTGGACCAGCTTTTTGCCCGGCTGCAAATGAAAACGGATTTATCTCCAGAAATACATATGAAACCCCGCGTTTGGGGAAGACGAAAAACGAAGGACGAAGACTGATGACAAGTGCGGAATTGATCCATCTGGCCAAAGAAGCGCGTTTAAGGGCTTATGTTCCTTATTCCAAATTTGCCGTCGGCGCTGCTGTATGGACTGAATTCAGCGGTGTTTTCACCGGCTGCAATATTGAAAATGCGTCCTACGGTTTGACGAATTGTGCTGAACGAACGGCTGTATTTCAAGCGATCTCAACGGTCGGTTTTGCCAACCGGAACATGTTTAAAGCATTGGCTGTCGTCGCTGACAGCAGCAAACCGATCTCTCCCTGTGGCGCCTGCAGACAAGTTCTGGCTGAACTTTGTCCGCCGTCCATGCCTGTTTATTTGGCCAATATCAAGGGGGATGTACAGCAAACGACGGTTGGACAGCTCTTACCTTTTCGCTTTTCAGCGGCTGATTTGATTTCGACAGATGGGATAAACAGGGAAGGTGAGCAATGATGTGTGAGCCCAAACAGCCGTTTCGGTCCGGCTTCGTCACGTTAATCGGCAGGCCCAATGTCGGCAAATCGACATTAATGAACGCAATCGTTGGACAAAAAATTGCGATTATGTCCGACAAACCTCAAACGACACGGAACAAAATTCAGGGGATATACACCTCTGAACAAGGTCAAATTGTGTTTATCGATACACCGGGTATGCATCAACCGAAAACAAAACTGGGACATTATATGCAGCGGGCGGCTTATGATGCTTTAAAAGAAGTCGATCTCATTTTGTTTGTCGTTGACGTACAGGAAGGTTACGGACCGGGCGAAAAATATATTTTAGAACATTTGCAAAATATAAAGACACCAGTTTTTCTTGTTCTGAATAAAATAGATTTAGTGCATCCTGAAGCACTTTTGCCTGTCATTGATCAGTATGCAAAATTGTTTTCGTTTGCCGAAGTGATCCCTCTTTCCGCCAGGCTGGGAAACAATGTCAATCGTTTGGTCGAGGTCATGATGGGCTATTTGCCGGAAGGGCCTCAATATTATCCGGACGATCAAATCACTGATCATCCGGAACGGTTTATCATCGCCGAACTAATCCGGGAAAAAATTTTGGAACTGACCAGAGAGGAAGTCCCCCATTCCGTCGCCGTGGAAATAGAACAGTTCAAGCAGCGTGAAGGAGGACAAATCATAGATATCTCGGCCCTAATCTATACCGAACGGGAATCTCAAAAGAAAATTATTATCGGCCGTCAAGGCGCGATGTTAAAACAGATCGGCTCCCGGGCACGAAAAGAAGTGGAAGCCCTTTTGGGCAGCAAAGTGTTTCTGCAGCTGTGGGTCAAAGTCAGAAAGGATTGGCGCAACCAGCTGAACCAGTTGCGTCAATTCGGATATGACGACCGTGAAACATGAGCAGAGAAACGTAATACATGAGCAGAGAAACGTCATAAATGTCAATCATTACATAGCATAGCGGACCTCAAGCCAGCGCACCTTAAGTATAGTGAAGACAAAAGCTTCAGTAAAAAGCCTTAAACCACGAAAGGAATGTATGCTCATGCGTGAGTATTCTTGGAATGTTTTTGCTGTCACAGGTGATATTGAGGCTTATTTGTTATACAAGGAGTTTTCCAAAATCGAACAGCAACAACCGACTGCCTGCAGCGAAAACTCCGAAGGGAGCGAGAACGAGGACCTCGAGCTAGGCACACAGGTGTGAGTGAACATGTTAAAGAAAGCTGAAGGGATTGTCATTCGCAGCCAAGATTACGGCGAAGGGAACAAGATCGTTACATTATATACACCGGAATACGGAAAAGTCAGCGTGATGGCCAGAGGGGCGCGGAAAACGAAAAGCCGCCTCTCTTCTATTGTCCAGCTTTTTACATACGGCCATTATTTGTTTTTCCAGAGCGCTCCCCAAAAAATGGGCACCCTTTCCCAAGGCGAGACGCTTGTTTCTTTTCGTGATTTGCGCCAGGATCTGGTGAAAATGGCTTACGCCGCTTATTTTGCCGAACTCGTCAACAAGACGGTGGAAGATGGAGTGCCGGATCCTTATTTGTTTCAAGTGCTTCTTAAGTCGTGCACTTATCTGGCTGATGGGAAAGATCCGCAAATTTTGGCCAGGCTTTTTGAGTTAAAAATATTGATGACCGCCGGGTACAAACCGCAATTGGACGCTTGTGTCCTTTGTGCCCGAACCGACAACATTTCCGGATTCAGTATTCGCGAGGGCGGATTTCTATGCGGCTCATGCCGGGAGGCAGACCCGCAGATGATGCAGGCTGCCCCGGCTACTTTGAAATTGTTGCGTCTCTTCTATCATTTTGACCTGGACCGTCTGGGGGAAATCAATGTCAAGCAGAAAACAAAACATGAGCTGCGTGAAGCGATCTGGTCTTTCATGGATTATCACACGCCTTTACAATTAAAATCACGGACATTTCTGGAGCAAATGGCCCTGTCCTAACGATGTTGACAGACTTTCAATTTATGAGTAAGATAAGAGCAAACATTTGCATAGATGAACGTGATGAAGGAAGTGGCGCTCCGGAGCGATTTGGCAAGAAAGCGGATTGCTGACAGCAACACGTTATGTCGGAAGTTAACAAGATGTCGGCAATTAAGTAGGGTGGAACCGCGGGAGCAAACTCTCGTCCCTAGGCTGCAACAGCTGGGGACGGGAGTTTTTTGTTCCGAGTCCCTTGCACGAACGGGATGGTAACCTTTTCCCGGCGGGTGGTCACTTTTTCCCCAGGATGAAACAAAACATGGCCTTCAGCTATCATCTAGCATCCTTATCGGAGGTGGACGATCTTGAATTTTCAAAACATGATTTTATCCTTACAAACCTTTTGGAGCCGACAAAACTGTGTTCTTGTTCAGCCGTACGATATAGAAAAAGGGGCCGGAACGATGAATCCGATGACTTTTTTGCGCAGCATCGGTCCCGAACCGTGGCATGTGGCTTATGTGGAGCCCTCGCGAAGACCGACGGATGGACGATACGGAGAGAACCCGAATCGGTTGTACCAACACCATCAATTTCAAGTGCTGATGAAGCCGTCTCCCGATCACATTCAGGAATTGTATCTGGATAGTCTGCGCGAGCTGGGCATTGATCCCCGGCAGCATGACATCCGTTTTGTGGAAGATAATTGGGAATCTCCCACGCTCGGTGCCGCTGGACTTGGTTGGGAAGTGTGGCTGGATGGCATGGAAGTGACCCAATTTACTTATTTTCAGCAGGTTGGCGGTTTGGAAGCCAAACCGGTTTCGGTTGAAATTACATATGGATTGGAACGATTGGCGTCCTATTTGCAAGAGAAAGAAAACGTTTATGAATTGGAATGGGTGGACGGCGTGCGTTACGGGGATGTGTTTTTACAACCTGAATACGAACATTCCAAATACAGCTTTGAAATATCGGACAGCAAGACGTTGATCCAATTATTTAACGTTTACGAGCAGGAGGCCAAGCGAGCCTTAGAGGAACAACTCGTATTTCCCGCTTACGATTATGTGCTCAAATGTTCCCACACGTTTAATTTGTTGGATGCTCGGGGCGCCATCAGCGTCACCGAACGAACGGGTTATATCGGCCGAGTGCGTCATTTGGCCCGACAATGTGCGCAAGCTTATTATGCCGAAAGAGAGCGCTTAGGATTTCCGCTGCTCGGAAAGGCTGCCCAGGATTCAGCAAAGGGAACGTCAGGCAAGGAGGACATGAAAGCCTATGAATAGAAATGACTTTTTATTGGAAATCGGCGTGGAAGAAATGCCTGCCCGCTTTGTGGACGCTTCTATTCGGCAATTGGCCAGCGACATGGAAAAATGGCTGCAGGAGATGCGGATTGACTATCTGCAATTGAAAAAGTATGCCACGCCCCGCAGGCTGGCTGTTTTGGTCGAAGGCATGGCGGACAGGCAGGGAGACCGGGTCGAGGAAATGAAAGGACCGGCCAAAAAAATCGCCCAAAATGAACAAGGTCAGTGGACGAAGGCGGCGTTAGGCTTTGCCAAATCCCAAGGCGTTTCCGCCGAAGATTTATACGTCAAAACGTTCAAGGGCCAAGCATACGTTTATGCCAAAAAACATGAGGCCGGCGCAAAAACGGCGGATCTTCTGCCCCGAGTGAAAGAAGTGATCATGTCGCTTTCTTTTCCGAAAAAAATGCGTTGGGGTGCGCACGATTTTGCTTTTATCCGTCCCATTCGCTGGCTCGTCGCTCTGTATGGCAGCGAGGTGATCCCTTTCGAACTGGCCGGGGTCACCAGTGGGAACGAGACGGAAGGACACCGCTTTTTAGGGCGGAAAATCACCTTGGAAAAAGCGCAGGACTATGTCTCCGCTTTACAGAGTGAGCATGTCATCCCGGATATTCAGGAACGCCAAAACATGATTCTCACACAGCTCGAGAAGCTGCAAAGTAAGATGAATTGGCGTATCGAACACGATCCAGAGCTGGTGGACGAAATCACCCATTTGGTCGAATATCCGACCGCTATCAGCGGTTCATTTGATGACCAATTTTTAACGGTGCCCCACGATGTGCTGATCACGTCCATGAGGGAACATCAGCGTTATTTTCCCGTGCGAAATGAAGACGGCCGTCTGCTCCCCTTCTTTGTGACCATTCGCAACGGAAGGGAAGATGAAGAAGGGATCGTCTCTCGGGGGAACGAGAAAGTATTGCGGGCCAGATTGGCCGATGCACGTTTTTTCTATACGGAAGACCAGAAATTGACGATCGACTCGGCGCTGTCCCGCCTGGAACATGTCGTGTTTCATGAGGAACTGGGCTCGATGGCCGACAAGGTCAGAAGAATTCGGCAGCTGACCAAAAAGCTGGCCGAGACGCTGGGGATGGACGGTGCGACGATGCGTCAAGCTGATCGAGCAGCGGAGATTTGCAAATTCGACTTGGTGACGCAGATGGTTGATGAGTTTCCCGAATTACAGGGGAAGATGGGGGCCGAATATGCCAGACTGGCGGGAGAAGACGAAGAGGTGGCTTCGGCCGTTTATGAACATTATTTGCCCCGCTCCGCCGATGACGACTTGCCTCCATCGGACATCGGCGGTTTGATCAGCATTGCCGATAAAATGGATACGCTCGTCAGCAGTTTCAGCATCGGTCTCGTTCCGACCGGATCGCAGGACCCTTATGCGCTCAGAAGGCAGGCCGCAGGGATCATCCTCATCATTTTGACCAACAACTGGCCGCTTAATCTCAAGATGTTAACTGAGTTGACCCTCAACATTTTCAGCCAGCAGCAGTTGATCAAAAGGGGCGAAGATGACATTAAGCAGGATGTGGCGGACTTTTTCAGCTTACGCTTAAGAAATCGACTGCAGGAACTGAAAGTGCGTTATGATGTCATCGATGCGCTGCTTCCCGCGTATCAGGGAGAAGTGCTCTCTCTGTTCGCCAAAGCCGAAGCATTGATGAAACAGGTGAACGAAGACGACTTTAAACCGACTGTTGAGGCTTTTACCCGGGTCAACAATATGGTTCAAAACGTCCCCAGTCATGCCCCTGACGTCCGATCAGAGCGGTTTGAAGACAGTGTCGAACGTGATTTGTTGGCAGCTTATGAAAACGCGCAGCGCCGGTTTCAGCAATGTGTTGAGCAGTCTGACTGGGAACAAGCATACCAAGTTCTGGCCCAGCTGGAACAACCGATTGTCAATTTTTTTGAACAAGTGATGGTGATGGCTGAGGATGATGCTGTGCGTCAAAACCGTTTGGCGCTCTTATATCACGTTGATTCGCTGATTAAACGTTATGCCGATTTTTCGCAAATCGTATTTGCGGCTGAAAAATGATGAGTCCATATGATGGGATGGATGAACCATGATCCTTATTGTCGCTGTATGTAAAGGCGGTGAAAAATCATCGAACTGACAAGCAGGCAAGAGAAAATTGTTCAAATTGTTAAGGATGAAGGCCCGATCACCGGAGAAAAAATCGCCGAAAAATTGCACGTCACCCGCGCTACATTGCGCCCGGATCTGGCCATTCTGACGATGGCGGGAATTTTGGACGCCCGGCCGAGGGTGGGCTACTTTTATTCCGGAAAAACGACCTTGCAGGCCTTAGGAGAAAGCATTAAAAAGAAAAAAGTAAAGGACTACAAGGCGCTGCCCGTGCTGGTGAATGAGAACCATTCTGTGTACGATGCCATCTGCACCATGTTTCTCGAGGATGTCGGCACGTTGTTTGTCGTCAATGAAGCGAATGATCTCGTCGGTGTCCTTTCTCGCAAGGATTTGCTGCGTTCGGCCATCGGAAAACATCAGTTGGAAGAAATACCTGTCAACATCATCATGACCCGTATGCCCAACTTGATTTTGACAACCCCGGAGGAGTCGCTGCATGATGCCGCCCAAAAACTGATTCAGTACCAGATTGATGCGCTGCCCGTTGTTCAGCCCAAAGCTGACGATGACCAGCCAAAATATCAAGTGATCGGCCGGATCACCAAAACGACCATTACGAGGGCGTACGTCGATTTGGGAAATGAAGACATTTAAAAATGCAGGAGGTCAGTATGGATACAAACAGTGAGAAGCCAATCGTTTACATCGTTTCGGATTCTGTCGGAGAGACCGCCGAACTGGTGACCAAAGCGGCCGCCAGCCAATTTGATTTAAGCAAAATTGAATTGCGCAGGATTCCCTATGTGGAAGACGAGGGGACAATCAGTGAAGTCATCTCCATGGCCAAGGAAAGCGACTCGATCATCATCTTTACCCTCGTCATTCCCGAATTAAGAGTTTTTTTGCTCGAAGAAGCACGCAAGGCGAATGTCACAGCGGTGGATGTCGTCGGACCGGCGATCGATGGGATGCAGCTTTTATTTAAGGAACCCCCCCGTTTTCGTCCGGGCAGGGTTCATCAATTGGACGAAGATTATTTTCGCAAAGTGGAAGCGATTGAATTTGCCGTGAAGTATGATGACGGCAGAGATCCCCGGGGACTTTTGCGAGCCGATATTATCCTCATCGGGGTGTCGCGCACATCGAAAACACCGCTTTCCATGTATCTGGCCCATAAACGGATTAAGGCGGCCAACGTCCCGCTCGTGCCGGAAGTGGCCCCACCCGAGGAGCTGTATAAGGTGGATCCAAACAAATGTGTTGGGTTGACGATTAATCCTGAGAAATTGATTGAAATCCGTTCGGAACGGTTGAAATCTTTAGGACTTCAGGCCCAAGCCAATTACGCCAAAATGGAGCGGATCAAATTCGAGTTGTCGTACGCACGGCAAGTGATGGAGGAAATCGGCTGCCCGACGATTGACGTGTCCAACAAAGCGGTTGAAGAAACGGCGAACATCATTATGGAAAAGCTTCGAAAGCCATAGGAATCATCCTCTGGCTTTTGATTTGTATATTTTTCGTTTTTTCATGAAAAAGAAGGAATGTAGCCCTAAGTACAGAATAAAATGGTGAGAGAACATTCTTTGAGCAAAAAAGGTGAAAAAGTCAAGTTTTTTTTTAGAAAAAAAGGTTAAGATAGTAAGGGAATCCCAAGGCATAAAAAACATAAAATGTCAAGAGGAAAAATTCGACACTGATGGACAATATTCGGACAATTAAAACATGTTTTTTGAAGGAGGAATCTGCAACTTATTGTAGAATAAGTGGGTATATACAATTTACACAGGATGAGGGGTATGAGCAGGCTGATCTCTGAGGAAACGATTCAGCTCATTTTAAGCAAAATTGACCTGGTTGAAGTGATTGGCGATTACGTTCAATTGCGCAAAAGCGGGAAAAACTTTCTAGGTTTGTGTCCTTTTCATACTGAAAAAACCCCTTCGTTTTCTGTATCACCTGATAAACAACTGTACTATTGCTTTGGCTGTGGGGCTGGAGGGAACGCATTTACTTTTTTGATGGAGTTGGAAGGGTATACGTTTACCCAGGCCGTCACTTATTGCAGTGAAAAAGCCGGCGTTCAGCTCGATCCAGGTGTCCAAACGGTCAGACAAGAACACAAACAGGATGCGGCCAAAGAGTGGATGCATAAGGCGCATCACCTGGCAGCCCAACTTTTTCAGCATATGCTGCTGGAAAGAAAAGAGGGAAGAAGGGCGCTTCAATATTTGAAGCAAAGAGGCATAGGCATGGATGCCATTCATCATTTCCAAATGGGTTATGCCCCTGATTCCCGGGATTTTTTAACCCGGTTTTTAGAGAAAAGGAACTTCCCTCTAGATTTGATGGAAAAGGGAGGTCTGCTTGGTGTCAGCGAAGATGGAAGCCGCTATTATGACCGATTTCGGAACCGGGTTGTCTTTCCGATTCGCGATCGTCAGGGAAAGGTGGTTGCCTTTCAGGGGCGCGTGCTTGGGGAAGGCCAGCCCAAATATTTAAACAGTCCGGAAACCCCTATCTTTCAGAAAAGCAGGCAGTTGTTTAACTTCCATCAAGCTCGCAAAGAGATTCGCCGCAAACAGACAGCCATCTTGTTTGAAGGCTGCATGGATGTGCTTTCCGCTTATCAGGCGGGCATCACACATGCCACGGCGACTTTGGGAACGTCTTTGTCCGAAGAGCAGGCACGGATGATTGCCCGCAACACGACTCAAGTGATCATCTGTTATGACGGCGACCAAGCCGGTGTTGATGCAACGAGAAGAGCAGCTGAATTATTCATGGCCCAAAATTGCATGGTCAAAGTGGTCACACTTCCTCAAGGTTTAGACCCGGATGAATATATTAGAACAAATGGTGCGGAAAGGTTCCGTCGAGACATGCTGGATCAAGCGAAAACATTTACGGCCTTTCAGTTGGATGTTTTAAGAAGAGAGCGGAACCTGCAGGATGAGGGGGAACGCATGGCTTACATCCGGGACTGTTTGCATGTCATCAGCCGATTGAGTCATGCCGTTGAAAGAGATCACTATTTGAGACAATTGTCCGCCGAGTTCTCCTTGTCGTTAGATGCTTTGAAACAAGAACAATTCCAAATCTATAAAGCGGAAAAAAAGCGTCAGTCAGGGGATAAAGCAGGCAGGAAGTGGAATAATAGAAGGAATAAAGGCAAACACTTGGTCGGTGACAAATTATTTCCCGCTTACCACAATGCAGAAAGACAACTGCTTGCCCACATGTTGAAGGACAGGGACTTGTCCAAAATCGTTGAAGCACAGGTCGGCAGTTCTTTTAATGTGGCAGAACACAGCGTCCTTGCATCTTATATCTATTCGTTTTATGCCGATGAAAGGGAAGCAGACATTCGCTCCTTTATAGCGACGCTTGATGATCCCGACCTCATTCAACTGGCCACCGAAATTTCCTCCATGACGATCAGTCCGACGATTTCCGATCAGGAACTTCGGGATTTGGTCCATCAAATACTGCAATACCCTCAGCAGCAGAAAATTGAGGAAAAAAACGAAGAAAAGAAGAAAGCAGAACGTGAAGGTGACGTAGTAAAAGCAGCGAAAATAGCCATGGAAGTGGTTCAATTGAAAGAACAACTGAAAAACGAATATCTTGTGACGAGCAGTCATTTTAGGAAGGAGGGTGAAGCATGACCAATCAAACCCGCCAGGATCCTGATTTAACTTTGGAACAAGTCAAGGAACAATTAACCGAGCTTGGCAAAAAACGAGGGGTTCTTACGTATAAAGAGATTATGGAGAAATTATCTCCCTTCGAGCAGGAAGCAGAACAGATCGATGAATTTTATGAGTATCTCAGCGAACAGGGTATTGAAGTGCTGAATGATGCCGAGGAAGAGAATGTGCTCCCGATGGACGTTGACGCCAATGAAAAAGAGGATGAAGATTACAAATTGGACGACGACCTCGTACCCCCAGGCATCAAAATCAATGACCCGGTACGCATGTATTTAAAAGAGATTGGAAGAGTTCCTCTCCTTTCGGCTGAAGAAGAAATCGAACTGGCGACGAGAATAGAAAAAGGGGACAAAGAAGCGAAACGACGTCTGGCTGAAGCCAACTTGCGTTTAGTTGTGAGCATTGCCAAACGATATGTCGGCAGGGGCATGCTGTTTTTGGATCTCATTCAAGAAGGTAATATGGGCTTAATTAAAGCCGTAGAGAAATTCGATTACCGCAAAGGGTTTAAATTCAGCACGTATGCCACTTGGTGGATCAGACAGGCGATTACCCGGGCCATAGCTGATCAAGCCAGAACGATTCGCATCCCCGTCCACATGGTTGAAACGATTAATAAACTGATTCGCGTACAACGCCAATTGCTTCAGGATTTGGGGCGTGAACCGACCCCGGAAGAAATAGCCGAAAAGATGGATTTCTCACCGGATAAAGTTCGCGAGATCCTGAAAATCGCTCAGGAACCGGTGTCTTTAGAGACCCCGATTGGGGAAGAAGATGACTCTCACCTGGGTGATTTTATTGAAGATCAGGATGCTTTGGCTCCGTCAGACGCGGCTGCTTACGAGCTTTTGAAAGAACAACTGGAAAATGTGTTGGATACTTTGACAGATCGCGAAGAAAACGTGTTGCGTCTTCGCTTTGGATTGGATGACGGGCGTACGAGAACATTAGAAGAAGTGGGCAAAGTGTTTGGCGTCACCCGTGAACGCATCCGTCAAATCGAGGCGAAAGCCTTGCGCAAATTGCGCCATCCCAGCCGCAGCAAACAACTGAAAGACTTCTTGGAATAAGCTTACTCAATCATGCAAGGTCCTACCGCTGATCAGAGGAGGTAGGACTTTTTCTTTTTGTCGTGTACTTTTATTTTAGCATGTTTAGGGGGGAATGCAAACGTTTTCCTCCGATTATTTTCTGATGAGGGCGTTGAATGATTGTGAACTTATTTGGAAGTTTGACGGTAAAAGTGGATAGAATATAAACATCGTGGTATAATGCTTCAAGTGAACTAGTTTAAGGACAAGGAGGAAATCATCTAATGAGTCCAACCAGGGTTTTCATCTCCATTTTTGCCGCGGGGATTCTCCTGGCCGTTGTTCTCGGTATCATCGGCATCAACCAGAATGATGTGGCTGAAGAAGGTGCCCCGGACGAAGCAGAGAGTGGCATTGTCCTCAATGACATACCTGAATCGATGAGCGGGTGTCTGGCCTGTCATGGGAATAATCTGGAAGGCGCAGTAGGCCCGAGCTTACACGATGTGCAGTTAAGCACCGATGAAATTATTGATATTTTACAAAACGGGATAGGGTCGATGCCTGCCCAAGATCTTTCTGAAGAAGAAATGCAGGAAGTCGCTGAATATCTCGTCAATTTGGATGTTGGCGAACAGAGTGAAGGGGATAACGCTGAAGGGGGAAACGAAGCAGGCGAGGCAGCGAATGAAGGAAACGAAGAAGCAGAACAATAAGCAGGAAATGGGAAGCAGAATGATAAGCAGAACAATAAAATGCTGATTGGCCTATATGCTGACCTTTCCCCAAGGCCTTTAGATTGTGCGATGTACATATACTTTGCTGCGTTGAATCGCGGTGTAAGACTAGAGATCAAATGGTTGGTTGGGTCGTCTTTCAGCCACAGAGAACTTCTTCCGTTTAGAGGTTCTCTTTTTTTACAAGTTCACGTTTGATACGAGTTTGCGCTGAAGGGGATTACATGCATGAACGGTTTGCGAATATCTTTACGCCTGGCCTCCGTCGCCAAATTTGTGCCGCCGGGCGCACGGATGGCTGATATCGGCACGGACCATGCGTATCTGCCGATTCATCTCGTGCTTGAAAGAAAAATTAAGAGGGCCATTGCCGGTGAAGTCAATGAAGGGCCTTATCAAGCTGCGGTCAAACAAGTGCAAAAATTCGGTTTGACCCATAGCATCGATGTTCGCAAAGGGGATGGGTTAGGCATCATTCGACCGGGTGAGGCGAATGTCATTGTTTTGGCCGGCATGGGGGGCGCATTGATTCGGCATATTCTGGATGAGGGACGGGAAAAGCTGAGCGGGGTGCACAGGCTCATCTTACAACCGAATGTCGGGGCCGAACGGCTTCGCCGTTGGCTGATTGAACGTGAGTGGGAACTGAAAGATGAGGATATTGTTGAAGAGGATGAAAAAACTTACGAAATATTGATGGCCGAACCCGGTGATCCTCACAAACCATATGAAGGAAAAATCGGTGTGGAAAAAGAGAAGGCGGTGTTGATGGGGCCTTTTTTGCTTCAGAAAAAAACAAAATCGTTCGTCCGTCGGTGGAGAAATGAACTGGAAAAACGTTGCCGCGTCATCAAATCCATGGAACAGGCACAAGAGATGAGGGTTGAAAGGAAAAAGGCCCGTATTTGGCAGGAAATCCAAATGATAAAGGAGGAATTGCCGCAATGAGTGTGCATGGACAGACGGTGATTCAGTGGCTCGAGCAATTGGCGCCGAAGAACCTGGCTGAAGAGTGGGACAATGTCGGCTTGCAAATAGGCACTTTGGAAAAACAGATGAGCAAAGTGATGGTTGCTTTGGACGTGACCGAAGCTGTTGTCGATGAAGCCATTGAGCAGAAGGCCGATTTGATCATTGCTCATCACCCTCTGCTTTTTAAGGGAGTGACCCAAATTAGAACAGATCTACCGTATGGACGCATTTTGGCAAAATGTATCAAACATGATCTCACGGTCTATGCGGCCCATACAAATCTGGACATCGCTCCGGGTGGAATGAACGATTGGCTGGCGAATCGAATTGGCTTGGAGAAAGCGGATGTATTGTCTCCAACCGGATATGAATCGTTGAAAAAACTGATGGTGTTTGTGCCACGCGATCATGAGGCCGAGTTGCGCGAAGCGCTGGGGCGTGCCGGAGCCGGTTTCATCGGCAATTACAGTCATTGTACGTTCCGAACCGAAGGCATCGGCACTTTTTTACCGGGAGAAGGGACGAATCCGTATATCGGAACCCGGGGGCAGATTGAACAAGTGGAAGAAGTGAAAATTGAAACGGTTTTTCCGGCTTCCATTGAAAAAAAAGTATTGCAGGCGATGAACGAAGCTCACCCTTATGAAGAAGTGGCTTATGACGTGTTTCCTTTGGATCAGAAAGGAGACGCTTACGGGCTTGGACGCATAGGTGATTTGCCAGATGACATGTCTTTTCGGGAATTTATCGAACATGTCAAGCGGGTTTTAGATGTCCGGCACTGTCGCTACGTAGGGAAAGAAGAAGAAAAAGTGAAAAAAATTGCCCTCGTGGGGGGCAGCGGAAGAAAATACGCGCGCGCGGCTCAATTAAAAGGGGCGGATGTTTTCTTAACCGGAGACATTGATTATCACACGGCAGTGGATGCGCAAAGAGATGGGTTGAAACTAGTCGATCCGGGACATCATATTGAAAAGGTGATGATTCAGGGCGTTCAGGAAGTGATTCAAAGAGCCGCGCAATCGCATCAGGCCGACCTGTCAGTGATCGGCTCGACCGTTCACAAAGATCCTTTTTCATTTTCTTAAATGTTACCGGGGATGTCTGATCAGGTTTTATATTTGTATTTGCGCCTTTTTGTTCATTCTCGGTAATAGGCGGTTCAGATCCAAATGACGATTCGGTTCCCACGTATCGGGATTGTTTGGATCGTACTGTTCAAGATACTTAATCACTTCATTCGTCACTTGAGTTGGTGTGGATGCGCCGGATGTGACGCCGACCGTTTCAATCCCTTCCAGCCAGCGACGATCGAGTTCACTGACATCGGCAATTCGATGGGCGGGTGTTCCGGCAATTTCTTCTGACACTTGAACAAGGCGATTGGTATTGTTGCTTTTCGGGTCACCGACAACGATGGTCAAATCGACCAGCTTGGCTTGTTCGGCAACCGCTTCTTGGCGCACTTGTGTCGCTAGACAAATCTCGTTATTCATTTCAGCCTGGGGATATTTTTCCGTGATTTTGTCCATGATGTGTTGGACATCCCATTGGCTCATCGTCGTTTGGTTCGTGACCAGTATTTTTTCCGCATCCAGTTTCAATTGCTCGGCTTCCTCAAGCGTTTCCACCAGATGCACGTGCTCCGGGGCCACGCCGATGGCTCCTTCCGGCTCGGGGTGCCCCTTTTTACCGATATATATGACCTCGTAGCCTTCAGTCACTTTTTCCCGAATCAAGTCATGTGTGCGGGTCACATCAGGGCATGTCGCGTCAATTTGGGTCAAGCCTTTTTCTCTGGCCATCCGACGGACTTCCGGAGAAACACCGTGAGCGGTAAAAATGACTGTACCGCTTTTTACTTGTTCTAAAATTTCCAGCCTGTTTTCACCATCAAGGGTGATAATGCCTTTTTCCTTAAAGGCATCGACAACATGTTTATTATGGACGATCATGCCAACAATATAAATCGGACGAGGCAAATCTGGATTTTCGGCTGCAGAACTGGCAATTTTCATCGCGTCGACCACACCGTAACAGTAGCCGCGCGGAGATATTTTAACGACTTTCATGAAGTACAGCTCCTTTATCAGGCTTTTGCCTTTAATCATCACCATCGTACCACGAAATGACGACGATAGACAATAAATGATCTTTGCTTGATTGGCCGTTAAGTCTGGTTAAACTAAGCTTGGTTAAACTTAGTATGATATCTAGAAAATACTACTTGAGCAACGTAAGCAGGCATGTTATACTGGTATTCGTCGTCACTGTCTGAGCACGTCTTTGCTGCCAGTTATTGAGCTTTGTTACTATAAGCTTTGATCAAGTTTTTTCTCACTTAAAGATTTGGTATGATGTTTATGGAAAGTGAGCCGGGCAATCGCGAGCAAGCGGGTTGTTTGCTCGAGGAAAGTCCGGGCACCGCAGGGCAGGATGCCAGTTAACCACTGGTCAGCGCGAGCTGAAGGAAAGTGCCACAGAAACACAAACCGCCGATGGAGCCTATAGTTAGGATCGCTTGAAGAGTCGAACGATCCTGACGATGGGTATCACAGGCAAGGGTGGAAGCGTGAGGTAAGAGCTCACGAGGTCGACTGGCAACTTTCGACCTGGTAAACCCCATCCGGTGCAAGACAAAAAGGGATTTGTTGACATATTGTCAACCACTTTGGCCCGAAGTGTCCCACAGGTATGTTGCTTGAGCTATATAGCGATATATAGCCTAGATAGATGATTGCCACTCCAGGGGTGGGAGACGGATGAAGTCGTACCACTGGGAGCACAGAACCCGGCTTACAGGCTCACTTTCCATTTACTTATTAGTTGAATGTCAATGAAGCCACCTTGCCAGGTGGTTTTTTCACGGCTGATACCACATCATTTTGCTTGAGCATTTTTCCTTGAACATTTTACTGTGGCTTCAAGGACAAACATAAGGGATTTCCACTAAAATTTGTTAAATAGTGTTGCTTTCATTAGAAAGGCATGCTATATTATTAATCGTCGTTTCTGTGCGTACTCTTATGAGTACTCGATTGAAGCGCCCAGCATTGATGAGTGCTCAGTGTCGATCAAGAGGATATCGATTCGTGCATGCTGCGTTGCCGATCTGAAGGACGAAAGCCGGAAGAGGTTGAGACTATTAAATATCGATTTGTGCATGCTGCGTTGCCGATAGTGTGTCGTGCAAGTTTGGTTGAGTAAGTGTCAGTAGCTCAGCTGGATAGAGCAACGGCCTTCTAAGCCGTCGGTCGGGGGTTCGAATCCCTCCTGACACGCCAGTTTACATTTTGAATGTCATGCCTAACAGGCATGATCATTGTGCCATAAAATGCTTGCAAAAGGCCTATAAACATTGTATACTATCATGTGCCGCAGTTGAGACAGGCATCAATTGAGTCAATGAAATGACGAATCATTTTTTGCCTGGTGACGATAGCGGAGAGGTCACACCCGTGCCCATTCCGAACACGGAAGTTAAGCTCTCCAGCGCCGATGGTACTTGGGGCACAGCCCCTGGGAGAGTAGGACGTTGCCAGGCATTGTTCCGCAGTAGCTCAGTGGTAGAGCAATCGGCTGTTAACCGATCGGTCGTAGGTTCGAATCCTACCTGCGGAGCCATTGTGGGGCGGTGTAGCTCAGCTGGCGAGAGCGTACGGTTCATACCCGTGAGGTCGGGGG
>CALBTX010000143.1 GCA_937967685.1 uncultured Bacillaceae bacterium
AAACCCCATGATCATTATCCCCATATGATTTCAAGTATGTTCATTCCCTCATTTGCTCTTTTTGGACTATAATGCTCGCATTGATAATGATATACTGACTGAAGACATACTTTTTGTATAAAACATGCTTTCGATTTGAATAAAACATGTTTTTTAGTTTAACCAAACACACTTTCTAGTTGAATTAAAACATACTTTGCGTTTTAGATGGGAGAGATCTTCGTGGAGTGGAAAAACGTTTACCGGGGACTGATCATGGGTATCAGTGATTTGATTCCAGGCGTAAGCGGGGGAACGATTGCGGTCATACTTGGCATTTATAACCGATTGCTTGAAGCGATCAGCGGCTTTTTCAGTCGAAAATGGAAGCGACACATTGGTTTTCTATTCCCTCTGATTCTCGGCATCAGCACTGCCCTTTTATTATTCAGCCGCCTGATTGAATTTCTGCTGAATGATCATTACGTTCCCACCCAGTTTTTCTTTATGGGACTGATTATCGGTGTACTCCCATATCTTGTCAAACAAGTCCAACCGAAACGACATTTTACATACATGCATTACATGATTCTCATTATTGCAGCGGTGCTTCTCGCTTCTTTGAGCTTTATTCAACCCCTGGGGAGCGAACTGATCTCTCATTTGACGGTCTTGACAACCTTCGGGCTGTTTTTCTCCGGTTGGTTAGCCAGCATGGCCATGTTGCTGCCGGGAATCAGCGGATCATTCATCCTGCTCCTCCTTGGCGTCTATCCGACAGCGATCCATGCCTTATCAACCTTTAATCTTCCTTTTATCGCCGTCATCGGAGCCGGAATCGTCATTGGTTTTGTGGTCAGCAGTAAAGCCATTCGCTATTTATTACATCATTTTCCGTATATGACTTACGCCATCATCATCGGTTTAATTATCGGTTCCGTATTTGTCATATTCCCTGGTTTTGGCCGTGACCTGACGACGATGATCACCAGTATGATCACTTTTGCGATCGGCCTTTGTCTCACATTTTTTTTTAGCACAAAAGATACACGAGACCCCTCATCACCAATCAAGAATTAATCAAAACGATGGCTTCAAGATGGGTGAAGTTTCCGACTGATGAGGCCCATGCCTTGTTCGAGAACTATACACGTCACCGTCCCCAGCACAAGACCATTGTTGACTACGGTTTGCAGAATAGCCGGTAAGGAGGCAATCGTTTCAGCGGGGACAAACAAACTGCCCAGGCCGACCATTAAGGAAATGCCAATGATAAACAACTGTTTTTCATTTAATGCCAACGATTGATATTCTTTCAGACCAATACCGATCATGCCGGCAAAAGATACGAAAATGGTCGCATAGCCGACAGGCATCGGAATGGACGCCAAGACAGAAGTGACAACAGGGAAGAAACTGCTGGCCGTCATCAGTATGGCCGCAATGATAAACGGCAGGCGGGAGACGATTTTCGTTGTTAACATAAATCCAGCTGAAGCTGAAATCGGCACGCAGCCGATCGCCGAAAATAATCCCGCCAACGAAGTATTTACACCCATCACCAAACTGGTTCGGTTATAGTTCACCTTCTGGACATGCTCGTTCTGATCAAGCAAAACTTTCTCCACCACACTTGTACTGGCAATCATGTTCGCTAGAAGTAACAAGCCGATAAAAACAGAGGTGAGCATCATCCCGGAAGAAAATTGGGGGCTTCCCCACGCCAGCAATTGAGGGATGGAAAAAAATTGAGCGGTGATGTTTGTCGGCTGATCAATTCCCAGCGCAATAAAAAGCAGCCAGCCGACGAACAAGCTGATTAAAACGGAATAGTTTCTTAATATCTTCAGCGAACTTCTGCTTAAAATTATCGCTAATACGAATATGCTTAATGCAGGAATGGCCACTTTCAGATCAACCCGATCGGCAAGATAGCCGACCCCGAGCATCCCTTGAATAAATGAACCGCTTAATTGAGCAACAAGCAACAACAAATAAGTACCGACCACCAGCGGCGTAAATAACCTTTTCATTCGATCCATCCATCTCAATATTCCTAATATAACGAATAAAAGGCCGCTGATCATCATGCCCAATTGGAGTTGGGCTAATCCATCACTTACAGATAAAACATTCGCTGAAACCAATCCCGCATAAACGATAAAAATCCCCCACCATAAACCAGCGGGGCCTTCAACGGCCGGAAGCTTATGCCCAAACAGAACTTGTAACAGACTCGCCAGTCCAACGATGAAAAACGTTCTCTGCATCAGACCGGCGATTTCTGCAGGAGCCAATTGGAACGCTGTGCCGATGGCCAACGGGGCAACGATGCTTCCGGCAAGCATAAAAACCATCCATTGCAGCGAGGAAAATAATATTTTCAACGTTCAATCATCCATTCTTCTTTCGCCTCTTCTTTCGCCGATTGACTTCTTGTCGTCTTTCGCCCATTTCATCATTTTGTCCCGAGCCGCGCTTCTCAATTTTGTCCTGCAAAACGCTATCACGCGCAGCTTTACTCAGTAGAAATAATCTCCTCGTTAACATCTAAAGGCTGATCAATACTGACGTGTCCTGCAAGCGTTTCTTGCACTTGTCCATCGATGAGAAGTTGGATCGACTGCACGTCATCAATTTGTTTGTACGTCTGAAGCAACGTTTGAATCGCAATTCCCTCCGAAGCCGAGCCGAACTGCAAATGCTCAGGGATGGTCACATCGATCGTTAATTGAGCATCTTGCAGCTCCATGTTATTTAATTCGACATCTGCCCATAAAGAGATGTTCTGTTCATTTTCAGGATTTTGCAACGCTTGCCACATCTGGGTCATTAAATCTGAGCTTTCTTTAAATTCAATGTCCCGTTCCTCTTCCACGATTTCGATTAAGTTCTCGTCTGAATAATATAAGATTACGGTTTTAGATGGCTCATCATTTGTTGCCGCTTCGCCATCTTCATCTGCTTCAGCATCACCCTCTTCATGGCCGTTTTCGGCAGATTCACGCTTATCAGCATTTAACTCCTCAGAAGATTCTCTGCTGGTTTCATCGCTTTCATCGGTTTCATTTGTTTCAGGTTCCGTCGCTGTTTCTTCATTACTCTTCTCTTCTCCTGTTTGAACACCCTCGCTTGCTTCGCCGGATGTGACCGATCCTTCACCACAAGCTGTCAAACCGAGTAACAGAACAACGATTGCGCAAAGAAGTGCCATTCTCCTACCCATTTTCATCATTAAAACCCCTTTCCCTGTCAATCCATTGAACGATTCCACTTCCATATCAAACAACGCCATTTTAAAACGAGAGTTTTAAAAACGAGAGATATTTAATACAAAGCAGCTTTATCGACTTTTTTTAATGCATTTTTCTTTTCCTTTGCGCCTGTTTTAATTTTGATGGCGTCACATCTTTTCCTTTTTTATCCACAATTTTTAGATTCAATAAATTGGCCTTGAGTGATTGGCGGACAGATTGAATATACTCTTGCCTCAAGGATTGCTGCTCTGCTTTCTCTGCTTCAGTCAGACCGACCGATTTGGACTTTCTGGCCAGCGTATTAATGCGTTCAATTTTCGCTTTGGATAACATGCCCATCTCCTTCTCTACTCGTTTCTGCTCCCCTTAGTCTACGGGAACTTTAAAAAATTGTAAACCAAATGTTGCACATCTTTGGTCACTGCGTCAAGGTCGTCCGTCGTTGCGCCCAGCGGAGGCAACCCCATGGTCGCGGCAAAGGTTCTGTTGTACTCTGCCATAACAATGAAGGTGACCGATCACTGCCTCGAGTTCGGCGGGGATTTTCTCCACCTTCTTCTTTTGATTCAAACCGCTCAAGTCAGAAATAGGCTGTCAATCTGTCCCATCACTGGCATTTTGGACTTTCAGAACCAATTTAAACTTGGAGTCGGTCCTCGTCTTTTTCTTTGGAGCGAAAGACGAATAGATTGGCCACGAGACTGACAAGCACCATCGACAGGAGGATCAGAAACGGTTTCAAATCAGTGTTTCCGTGCATAAAACCGGAAAGCATCGCTTCCGTATATTGCAATGGCGAAAAGGCTCGTAATTTTGCCGCGTAAGAGACGCTGTCAAAATCAAACCCCGGCGCATTTGTCAGGAACAAAAACATACTGAAAACAACCAAAAGGACTAGCATGCCCACCATCTTCAATTGCCTAAGTAAATAAGTGGCCAATAGCAGGAAGGCCAGTATGATTAAAACAATCAGGCAGATCCATACCAGGAGTTTCTCCCGGGCGATACGTAACAAATAACCGGACAAAATACCGATCAAAAGCCCTTCGATCACCCCAAAACCAATGGTGATTGCCGTAATCAACGTGTTTTTTCTCATCCATGATCTCTTTTCTTCATCTAACCGTTGATGTGTCAGACGGCTTTGATCGTAAGTGGCAATGACGTAAGCCGTGAACAAAGCGGCAATAAAGGTGGTTAAGATCAGGAAATACGAAGCCAGTGTGTTCCTGCCAGAGATGACCCCGTCACTTTTGACCTGCACAGGATTGTAAAGTGTGGCCCCCTCGTCCTCATTAACCAAGGCAACCGTCATTTTTTGCTCTTCTGCATCTCCATTAGCTTGAGACACATGATTCAAAGCGAGGTAAGAAACAATGGCCGACAAGGCCAACATCAAAACAATGAAAAAAATGATGCCCCTTCCCCTGATTTTCATGCCCAATCAACTCCCGCCCATGCCATCAACAATAATCGGTTCATTTATGGCTGCCTGCATTTTTTCATTAATGTCATTCCAAAATAAATATCATTCCAAAATAAATATCATTCCAAAATAAAAGCCACACAACAATTTGTCGCGTAGCCAAGAATAGCCTAGACCCGTTCATTGGTCTAAAAAATTACGGGATATAGGATATTGCTTCATCATGTTGTGTAACAGCATCAGCTGTTTTGTTTAATTGCGTGTTGATATCGTATTTCAGTTGAGCAGGCAACATAAAGTGGTTCAAGCATGTCAGATCAGAAGATCCAACATATTCCAACATTAATCTACGGTCATCATGGTGCCATGTCAACCGGTATTTGATGCATGATTGAAAAACAGTAGCATGGACACATGCACCAAATCCTAAACGGCAAACATATCTGTGGTTCCTTGTTCATGAGCTCCATGATTTTATTCCTGAAACAATTCAAGCATCTATAGCGCTTTCAGACCAAATATCCACAAAATTTTTATATGAACTAACATGACCATGTTCAAATATAAAAACGCCATCAACGAACTGATGTTTGCTTTTGGAAGCCCGATTTGCTATAATGCAGGTAATCAATGCCAACGAATAGCGCTTGGGGTGTCACGCATGAGTAAATTATCAAAAAGACAACAGGAAATTCTTGAATTTATTAAAAAGGAAGTGAAGCAGAAAGGTTATCCGCCTTCGGTTCGAGAAATTGGAGAAGCTGTCGGATTAGCCTCAAGCTCGACCGTGCACGGACATTTAGCCAGGTTGGAAAAAAAAGGATTTATTCGGCGAAACCCAACAAAACCGAGAGCGATTGAACTGTTGGAAGAGGCATTTTCCGGAGAAAATCAAGCGCACGGAGCGAAAGGACGCACTCATCACTTCATTCCCATTGTCGGGAAAGTCACAGCGGGGCAGCCGATCACGGCGATTGAAAACATTGAAGAATATTTTCCACTGCCCGAAAAATACATAGCCAACGATGAAGAAGTGTTCATGCTGGTCGTCCAAGGAGACAGCATGATCGATGCGGGAATTTATGATCGAGATTATGTGATCGTTCGCAAACAAAACACAGCCGACAACGGTGATATCGTTGTGGCCATGACCTCCGATGAGGAAGCGACCGTCAAACGCTTTTACAAAGAAAAGGGTCACATCCGGCTGCAGCCCGAAAATGAATCTCTTGAGCCCATCATTCTCAAGGACGTGACCATTTTGGGCAAAGTGATCGGTGTCTTCCGCATCTATTGATCCGTCCAATTCACGCAGCTATTCGCGGTGTATGGCTGAGGCTTACTTTTTATATATATCGATAAAACTGTCAAAACCAGCTTTTTTCAGCTCGGCCATGCGCTTCTCTGCGTTCGATTTGTCTGCAAACGATCCGGCCACGACACGGTAGAAAACTTGTGATTCCGTCTCGGACTGATCAGGCTTCGGTTGAGGTTTTTCTTTTTTCTGCAGACCGAAAGCTTTGGCAATTCCCTCTGTGTGTCCTCTAGCAATGCGAACAAGAAAAGCGGGATCTTTCAGCTTTTTCGCGTCCTCAGGACGGTCAATGAACAAATTTTCCGTCAGTATGGCTGACATGCGGGTCAGTCGCAAAACAGCGAAATCAGCCGTCTTTTTGCCCCTGTCCCGCACTTTTATCTGCCTGACGATTTCATCATGGACCTTATTTCTCAATTGCACGGTGCGGCGAGGCTGACTGGTGTGAACGAATGACTCAAAACCGGTTCCTCCTCCGGCGTTGACGTGCACGCTGACGAAATAATCAGCGCCCCAGTTGTTGGCCTGCCTGGCCCGATCATTCAAGCTGACATACACGTCGCTCTCTCGACTCATTTTGACCTGAACGGCTTGATATTCTTTGTCCAAAATGTTTCGTATGCGACGGGCAATATCCAACACCAACGTTTTTTCCTGCAGTCCGTTTGCCACAGCACCCGGATCACGTCCGCCATGCCCTGGGTCAATGAAAATTTTAGTCATATCATAAACCTCCAATGATGATTTTCTTTCAAACAAGCTTTCAATGGCATATCGTGCAGCATAGAGAACGGAATGCCATTTTTCAGCCTTAATTTATGATTAAGGCTGTTATCAAAATATGCAGCGGCTAATGTTGCGGCGTCATCGCTTATCACGAGATGGAGCGAATTGAGCACAATGCTGACCAATCCCTCCAACAAAAAAGGGTCAAAGCCCGTCCGATGCACGCCCCAAATATAAAAAGCCTTGAAGCGTATCGCCTCAAGGCTTTGATCATTCCATTGGACCTTTCAGTATATTTTTAAGTATCGCTCTCTTTCCCAGGGATGAACCTGTGTGCGATACATGTCCCATTCAATTCCTTTCGCTTCCACAAAATGATGGAAGGCATGTTCACCCAGGCAAGAGACCAGCACCTCGTCTTTTTTTAATGCTTCCAAAGCTTCCTTCAATGACTCTGGCAGTTGCCTGATCCCCTCTTCAATCAAATCTTCCTCGGTCATGACATAAATATTACGGTCTATCGGTTCGGGCAATTCGAGTTCGTTTTCGATGCCGTCAAGCCCGGAAGCCAACATGACGGCCAGAGCGAGATAAGGGTTTGCCGAAGGATCGGGACTTCTCAATTCGATGCGGGTGCTTAAACCTTTCGAGGCTGGAATGCGCACCAGCGGACTGCGGTTTTTCGCGGACCAGGCTACATAAACGGGCGCTTCATAGCCGGGAACGAGTCTTTTGTAAGAGTTAATCGTCGGATTGGTAATCGCCGTAAATGCTCGGGCGTGTTGCAATATGCCAGCCAGGAAGTATTTTGCCGTATCGCTTAAACCGAACTCATCCTCTGCATCATAAAAAGCATTTTCTTCTCCTCGGAACAGTGATAAATGGCAATGCATCCCCGAACCGTTGACACCAAACAAAGGTTTGGGCATAAATGTGGCGTGCAGGCCATGTTTTCTGGCGATCGTCTTCACGACGACTTCAAAAGTTTGGATATAATCAGCCGCTGTCACCGCATCGGTGTATTTAAAATCGATTTCATGCTGACCGGGGGCCACTTCATGATGAGACGCTTCAATTTCAAAGCCCATCGCTTCCAAAGTCAAGACGATTTCCCGACGGCAATTTTCGCCCAGATCAAGGGGCGCCAAATCAAAATAGCCTCCATGGTCATTGAGTTCAGTCGTCGGTTCATTGTTATCATCCGTTTTAAATAAAAAGAATTCCGGTTCCGCACCGACTTTCATCGAAGTGAAGCCCATGTCTTCAGCCTTCCGCAACATGTTCTTCAATATCCGGCGCGGATCTCCTTGAAACGGGGTTCCGTCCGGATTATAAATGTCACAAATCAATCGGCCAACTTTACCATGTTCGATCACCCAAGGAAAAATCATCCACGTATCCAAATCCGGATACAAATACATGTCGGATTCTTCAATGCGGACAAAACCTTCAATGGACGATCCGTCAAACATCATCTTGTTATCTAGTGCTTTAGGCAATTGACTGAAGGGAATTTCCACATTTTTAACCGTTCCTAACAAATCCGTAAATTGCAAGCGGATGTAACGAACGTTTTCTTTTTCAGCCAGGTTTAGAATATCGGCTTTTGTCAAGTTTTTGGACATGATGGTTTTCCCCCGCGAATAAAAATTGGTTTCTGGCAAAAAAAGGATTTGAAAAATTGTATTTTGGAAAATAACAATCCAATCATATCTCAGCTACCAATTCTTGATGACTGATGGCTCGCTTAATAGCTTTATTTTATACAAAGGGAAGCATACTTTTCAATAAATAGAATGAAACTCGATAAAGATAAAAAATAGAATGATACTTTTAAAAATAAATATGATGTTAGGTTATACAGCAATGCATTTTTTGAGCAACATTTCATTGAGTGCCGTTAAAACGCCTATTTTGACGTGTTCAAAAGTGAGGCCTCCTTGAACAAACCCGAGATAGGGAGGCCGAATCGGCCCGTCAGCCGAAAATTCAATGCTCGATCCTTGAATAAACGTACCGCCCGCCATAATGACCTGATCTTCATATCCGGGCATCGGGCTAGGAAAAGGTGTGACATGAGCATTCACTGGGGCCGCTTTTTGAATCCCTTGGCAGAACGTGATTAAATTCTCTTTTGATTCGAAACGAATCGTTTGAATGAGATCCGTTCTCACATCGTTCCATCTCGGACGGGTCTGAAAGCCGAGCATTTCCAAAAGGGAGGCCAAGAAGATGGCCCCTTTTAATGCTTCGCCGACAACATGAGGCGCCAGAAAAAATCCTTGATACATGTCCACAATGGGGGTAATCGTCGCCCCCCCTTCCAAGCCGATCCCGGGGGCAAACAATCGGGTGCCGACTAATTCAACCAAATCTTTGCGCCCGACAATGTACCCTCCGCTTTTAGCCAAGCCCCCACCCGGATTTTTGATCAACGAACCGGCCATCAGATCTGCGCCGACATGTGTCGGTTCCTTTTCTTCGACAAATTCCCCATAACAGTTATCCACAAAAATAACGATGTCTTCTCTTATTTCACGCACAAAACGTATCATTTCTCCAATTTGGTCCACGCAGAAAGACGGGCGATCTGCATAACCGCACGAACGCTGAATGCCAACCATTTTGGTCCGGGGAGTGATGGATCTGGCCACCTGCTCGAAGTCAACCTTGCCGTCGCTCTTTAAAGCAACAGGCTGGAAGGAGATGTTAAACTCTGCCAAAGAGCCTGGCGACACACTTTGTGTTCGCCCGCTGGAAGCTTCTGCCGGACGGCTTCCAGTGACGTCGAAAAGCGTGTCGTAAGGATCACCGGTGATATAGACGAGTTCATCTCCGGGACGTAAGAGACCGAACAAACAACAGGAGATGGCATGTGTACCGGATATTATCTGCGGGCGGACGATGGCCGCTTCGCTGCCGAATACGCTGGCATAAACGTCTTCCAATGTCTCCCGCCCGTTATCGTTATATCCGTATCCTGTACTCGGTACAAAATGGTGCTCGCCCACTTGATGTTCTCGAAATGCTTGCAACACCTTCCATTGATTATGTTCGACAATACGGGCTATGTCTTTCCATCTCTGTTCGATTTGTTCCTCAGCTTTAAGCACGTAAGGCTTTAAAACTGAACCGTATTCCAACTCATGAAGCATTATCCATCGTTTCCTTTGCTCAATTTTTGTAAGGCATCAGGCTATTATCGTACATACAACAAAGAGAGCTCGCGGAGAGCTCTCTGTTATGCTAGCAAATATTGATCACAGATGCTAGTGGTTGACGAAGTCTTGGGCCGATAAATTCATCAGGTCCGCCTTAGAATAATCTTTTTGTTTAAGCATGCGCACGGCATGTTCGCGAATCGCCTTTTCGATTAAATTGCGTACAAAACGGGCATTGCTAAAGTTTTCCGGTTGTCTTTGTATTTCCAAATAAATCTTTTGCTTCAATGTTCGTTTCGCTTGCTCAGAAAGCCGGTAATCACGGTCCTCCACCATGATTTCGGCGATTTTCAGCAATTCTGACACCGTATAATCATGAAATTCCATCTGCAGAGGAAAACGTGACGGTAATCCCGGATTTGTTGTCAGAAAATAATTCATTTCATAAGGGTACCCGGCTAAAATAAGCACAAATTCATCTTTATGATCTTCCATGCCTTTGACCAGTGTGTCAATCGCTTCTTTGCCGAAATCCTTCTCTCCCCCTCTGGCCAAAGCATATGCTTCATCAATAAACAGGATACCCCCCAACGCTTTTTTGATCGTTTCTTTCGTTTTTTGAGCGGTATGCCCGATATATTCTCCAACAAGATCGGCACGCTCCACTTCAACTAAATGACCTTTCGAGAGCACCCCCATTTCCTGGAACAAGCTGCCCAAGATACGTGCCACTGTCGTTTTGCCCGTGCCCGGATTCCCTTTAAAAATCATGTGCAACGATTGTTGAGCGGCTTTTAATCCCACTTCCCGTCTGCGCTGGGTGATGTATAACCAGGAGTATATTTCATAGACAAAATCTTTAACATGATAAAGCCCCACGAGCCGATCCAATTGACGCATGACCCGGTTTAATGCTGCGTGCTGATCCATATCCAAAGCCTGGGAAGGGTAGCGTTGCACCGCTTGGGAGGAAGCATGATCACTGCTATTCGGAAAGGAAACATTGATTTGTCCTGATGTTTTGCGAATGACAGTGCGTGCCAAATCTGTCACCTCTTTGGTCTGGTGTATATCTATAGCATACGCAGGAGCCCAGAAAAAGGTGAGCAGGTAAAATCTAAGGATGGTTTATCAATTCCCTCTCCACACCGTCTCCACACCATCCGGCAACAAAAAAACCTTCTTGCTCAAAACTCAAGCGAAGAAGGTTGCCT
>CALBTX010000144.1 GCA_937967685.1 uncultured Bacillaceae bacterium
CGATACTTCAAAGAGCTGGTAAGTCCTGCTCTTTCCAGTTCAGTATACCCCCCTTAAGATTTTCGAATCGTTGCCTCCACCGTATGTTTTTCAATGGGTCCATATGGATATGCCTCCATTTCCACTACAGGGCGATTTAAATTTCAGGAATATGTCAAATTCTTCTCTGGTCTCCCTATCGATTCAATTATATCAAAAAATCGCCGTATTGAATTTGAGACCTTATCTTCATTTCGAAGATCTAATGGTGTAAAATATCGATTTATTTAAAATTTGATCGCTTATCCACTTTTATCCTTGAAAAAGATATTGCCATGCGCTTTCATGTGGTATATAATTCAAAAAAATATTATAAAAATTCGATAAATTGGATCGATTGTACAAGGAAGTGATCTTCATGCAAGAAGAATTGATGATCAACAAGAAGAGAGGTTCGAACGAGCATGTAGATGTCGACTATACATTGACTCAAGTGCCCCAGCATGCCCAAAAGCATTGGTTGGCTATATTTATCGTCCTTCTCGGATTCACCTTTCTGGCCACAACGATGGCCGCCGGGGCTAATATCGGCACATCTTTTACGTTTTCTGAACTGATCATTCTATTACTAGTGGGGAACGTTCTGCTTTCTACATACGTGGGTCTCCTCTGCTGGGTGGCTGCAAAAACAGGATTACATACGATCCTTCTAGCCAGGTATGCTTTAGGACGATTGGGTTCGAAGTGGGGAAGCATGATCCTCGGGGGAACGCAAGTATTTTGGTATGCCGTGCAAGCGGCTTATTTGGGTCTGTTATTTACCCAAGGCCTGGGAATAGAACAATACTATATTCCGATTACGGTTTTTTGGTCTCTTGTCATGGGTGCGGCTGCCATCAAGGGGACGAAAGGAATGGAGATTGTCGCCTATTTATCCATCCCGCCGTTTCTTTACTTGGCGTATAAGATTCCGGCACTGAGCATCGCATCTGCGGGAGGATTTGGAGAACTTTTTGCCATAGAACCGACGTCAACCATGTCTTTTGCCGTCGCCATTACGATCATCATAGGAACATTTGTTTCCGGAGGAACACAGGCACCGAATTGGGCTCGGTTTGCCAAGTCCCCCCGAACAGGATTTTTAGTAGGATTTCTGGCCTTTTTTGTTGGAAATACGGTCATGATTTTGGCTGGCATGTTGGGCGGGCTGGCCATCCAGCAAGGTGATATGATTGAAATCATGATCGACATGGGAATTATTGTCATGGGTATTCTCATCTTACTTTTTAATATATGGACGACAAATACAGCGACTGCTTATGCTTTCGGTGTCGCTGGATCTGAATTTTTCAACAAGCCCAATAAGGTTCCTTTTGTCATTGGCGGGCTGATCATTGCCACAATTATGGCCGCTACAGGGATCTATGCATATTTTATTGATTATTTAATCCTGCTAGGTGTTTTTATCCCTCCACTCGGCGGCTTAGTGATCGGAGATTATTTATACACATGGAGAAAGTCATTCCCAAAATTTGAACATGTGCAATTTAGAATGGTGCGCTATGCAAACTTAATCGCTTATTTATTGGCCACATTAGCGGCTTATTTGAGTTCTGTCTTCGAAATAGGACTTCCGCCGCTCATTGGCATCGTTTCAGCCATCATCTTAGTTTATGTCATCAATACCATCTTTAAGTTATTCGGCATCGCCGATTCTCACCGAATATTCACTCAAAACTAGTGCGATTGGCCAAGGAGGCTGAGTTGATATGTTAATTAGAAACGTTCAGATCAGGGGTAAAACAGGTTTCTGGGATATTGCCATTCGCAACGGGATCATAGAACAGATTGGAAGAGATCTTTCGCCTATGGAGGATGAAGAGATGATAGACGGGCAGGCGGGATTGGTCATGCCTCCGTTTGTCGACTCTCATAGCCACCTGGATTACGTAGGCACGTATGGTGATCCGGTGTATAACATCAGCGGGACTTTGTTTGAGGGAATAAAAATATGGAATGAAAGAAGGCAAAAGATGACATTTGATGACGTAAAGTCCAGATCGACCGAAGTTTTGAAATGGCTCATGGCCCAAGGTACCCAATATGTACGAACACATGTCAATACGGACGAACCCGGGTTAACATCATTACAGTCCATATTAGAAGTGAAAGAAGAGTTCGCTCCATTCATTGATCTGCAAATTGTCGCTTTCCCTCAGTTCGGCATCCTTAACTTTGAAAATGGCCTGGTATTACTGGAAGAAGCATTGAACATGGGAGCGGATGCGATAGGCGCCATTCCCCATTTTGAGGATACGAGAGAAGATGCCGTCCAATCCATTAAACACATTTTTAAGCTGGCGGAAAAATATCGTGTCATGGTCGATGTACACTGTGATGAAACGGATGATGACCAATCACGGGCGATAGAAGTGGTTGCCGCCGAAGCGTATAAGTACGACATGGGGGAGTGGGTCACGGCAAGTCATACTTGTGCCATGCATTCCTATAACAATGCCTATACATTTAAGCTTTTTGGATTGTTGAAAAAAGCGAACATTAATTTTGTGGCCAATCCGACAATCAATATTCATCTTCAAGGACGTTACGCTGATTATCCCAAACGCCGAGGGGTCACCCGAGTCAAAGAATTGCTTGAATCGGGACTGAATGTTAGTTTTGGTAATGATGATATTATGGATCCGTTTTATCCTCTTGGCATTGGCAATATGCTTGAGGTGTTGCATATGGGAGTCCATGTCTGTCATTTAACCGGATATCAGCAAATACTTGATTCTTTCGATTTAATTACGACAAACGGCGCCAAAACACTTCATATAGCGGATCAGTACGGAATCGAAATTGGCAAGCCCGGGAATCTCATTATACTACCGGCGAAAGATGAGTATGATGCTCTTCGCAGACAGGTTAAACCGTCCTATTCAATCAGAAAAGGCGAGGTGATTGCTAAAATGGAACCGGCCAAGTCAATGATATATGTTGACGGCCAAGCTGAACATATTGATTTTTGCATATGAATGCATTTAACGTCTCATAGATATATTGGCAACATGAGATATTTAACAACATGAAATATTTTACAACATGATATGTTTTCCAACATGATGGTAAATGTGGACAAAGTAGGGCGGAACAACAAAATATACAAAGAAAACAACAGAGGATGGTGAGCAGTTATCATGATGATACAAAACGCCAAATTGCGCAATCGGCAAGGGTTGTGGGATATCTCCATTCGTGATGGCGTGATTGTCAACATCGTCGAGCATAGGCGCAAATCCAATAACGAAAAATCCAATAATGAACAAGTGGGAGATGCTGAAAGTGAAGTGCTCGATGTCCAAGGAAACCTCGTCCTCCCCCCTTTCATTGATCCTCATGTTCATTTGGACAGCACATTAACGGCAGGAGAACCGAGATGGAATGAAAGCGGAACACTGTTTGAGGGGATCGAGCGCTGGTCGGAAAGAAAGGCCTCTTTAACGACTGAAGATGTGAAACACAGGGCCAAAACTGCCTTAAAATGGCAAGTGGCCCATGGGATTCAATTTGTACGCACACATGTGGATGTAACCGATCCGGATCTTGTCGCTCTAAAGGCGATGCTTGAAGTGAAGGAGGAAATGGCACCTTACGTCACGCTGCAGATTGTTGCTTTTCCCCAAGACGGCATGTTGTCTTACCCAAACGGCAGTGAATTAGTGGAAGAAGCGCTTCGTCTTGGAGCTGATGTCGTCGGGGGAATACCTCATTTTGAATTCACTCGTGAATATGGTGTCGAATCAGTGCAAAAAGCATTTCAACTTGCTATAAAATATGATCGGTTGGTGGACATTCATTGTGACGAAATAGATGATGAGCAATCCCGTTTTGTGGAAGTCGTTGCCGCCGAGGCCGATCGTCTCGGTATGGGAGAAAAAGTAACGGCCAGTCACACCACTGCCATGCATTCCTATAACAATGCCTACACCTATAAATTATTCGGTTTGCTGCAACGTGCAAAGATCCATTTCGTTGCCAACCCGTTGATCAATATCCATCTTCAAGGGCGTTTTGATGCCTATCCGAAGAGGAGAGGCTTGACGAGGGTCAAAGAAATGCAGGAAGCTGGGCTAAACGTTTGTTTTGGCCACGATAATCTCTCGGATCCGTGGTACCCACTGGGCATCGGCAACATGCTCCAAGTATTACATATGGGTATTCATGCCTGCCACCTGACAGGTTATGAACAAATGGTTCATGCATTTGATCTGATTACGACCAATAGTGCACGGACCATGTCTGTGACGGAACAATACGGTCTCGAGGAGGGCAAACCGGGGAATTTAATCGTATTGGACGCCGCTGATGAATATGATGCGCTGCGTCGCATGGCTACAGTACGCTATTCCATTCGTCGTGGTCGGGTCATTTCCGAAACCAAACCCGCCGAACACACCTTGTATATGGGGGATAAGGCTGAACAAGTGACGTTTCAAAAGCCGACCATACCGTCTTCCAAGTAGACATCTCTATTTTGGCCTTACTTTAAATATTTTTAGATATTATAGAAAAACACGAGTGAAGGGTTTGACAATGTTGAACTCTTACTCGTGTTTTTTATTGTGTTTTTCATTCGTTTCCTTCCCGTCCAAAAGAGCACATGCTAGGATTGAAACAAACGGCCGTCTGGTTGACGGCCAGATTGAAGTATAGTAGGTTGATCAGCCAGTAGGTTGATCAGCCGCATCACTCGATAAAATCTTTCGCTTTCGGCTTGGCGACAAAAGCGATGATTAAAGGGATGCCTATAACAAGTGCAGCGGTGAGGTAATCCATATAATCAATCCGTTTCCTATCTATTTTAGTATCGTATTATGCACACATTAAGTGATATTTACACATTAAGTGGCCATTAAACATTCCAGGGATCAGGTGTAATCGAAACTTCTTGACGAGTGGAATTAGCTATAGGAAACGTCACCGTGTGTTTTTTAGAGAGGCATAAACAAGGAACTTTACAAATTCGTGTCGAATGTACTCATTAAAACCCTTAATCCAATTTGCTTCTGGATTGTGGTGACGTATTTTCTCCGAAGGAAGGTGATAATCATGTTAAAGAGAGAAGAGATTAGGAGCCAACTGATGAACAACATCCGCAATAACAAGCCGATCATTGGTGTTGCTGCTGGTTCCGGCCTCTCAGCCAAACAAGCTCTTGAAGGTGGGGCAGATTTATTTCTCGTTCTCAACGCGGGAAGATTCAGGGCTTCTGGGGTTTCTTCTTTGGCATGCATGATGCCTTATTCAAACAGTAATGAGCTTGTGCTGTCATTTGGTAGTGAAGAAATATTACCTAGAGTACGAGGGAAACCCGTCATTTTCGGGGCTTGTGCAACCGATCCGACAATAGGCCAGGATATGTTATTGGATAAACTGACTAAGGCCGGGTTCGATGGTGTTAATAATTTTCCCAGTGTGGGTGTCATTGACGGAACTTTCAGGCAGGCCCTTGAAGAAAGTGGCATGGGTTTTCAGGCGGAAGTTGAATTGATGAAAAAAGCGGTTGAACGAAATTTGTTTACAATTGCTTTTACATATGATGAAGAACAATCTTTAAAGATGGCCGAAGTCAATGTGGATGTCATTTGTGTCAACTTAGGATGGACAATTGGTGGAGAATTAAGTGTAACACAGCAAAAAAGTTTGTCCGAAAGCACGCGTTTTTTAAATCGGATTTTCAAAAAAGCATTGGATGTGAATCCAAATGTACTCATGATGGTTTATGGCGGTCCGATCAATGACCCTGAACATGCCAGACACATTTATGAAAAAACACAGGCCGTCGGGTATATTGGAGGTTCTAGTTTTGAGCGGATTCCTACTGAGGTCAGTATTAGAGAGACTACACAAGAATTTAAGAATATTCATAAATTGGAGGAAGAAAATAAAAGTTTAAAGAAAGAATTAGTGAAAAAAAAGGGATTCGATGAGATTGTCGGTCAAAGCCGGAGCATGCAAGACATTTATGATGTGGTGAACAAGGTCGCGGATAAAAACATAAATGTACTTGTTCACGGGGAAAGCGGAACTGGTAAGGAGTTAATTGTCAGGGCCATTCATTATAATAGTCATCGTTTTAAAGAGCCTTTTGTGAAAATAAATTGTGCAGCCATTCCGAAAGATATTCTGGAAAGTGAGCTTTTCGGCCATGAAAAAGGTGCGTTTACCGGGGCAGAACGGAAAAGAATTGGTAAGTTTGAGCTGTCAAACGGGGGTACTTTATTTTTGGATGAAGTTGGCGAATTGGATTTGGACATCCAAGCTAAATTTTTGCGGGTGATTCAACAGCAGGAATTTGAAAGAGTGGGCGGTAATCGTACGATTAAAGTGGATGTTCGAATTATTTGTGCGACGAATAAAAATTTGCGTGAAGCGGTGCGACAAGGTAAATTTCGTGAAGATTTGTATTACAGGCTGAACGTTGTCTCTATTTATATACCTCCCCTTCGTCAGCGAAAAGACGATATTCCTTTGTTGGTGAATCATTTTTTAAGGAGAATCAATGAGAAGTTTAACTTGAATATCAATCGGCTATCTGCATCAGCCCTTGACGCTTTAGTACAGTATGATTGGCCTGGCAACGTACGCGAATTGGAGCACACTTTGGAAAGAGCGGCCGTTTTATGTGATGGCCAGGTGATTGGTTTATATGATTTACCCGAATCCATTCGCCGCGTCGTTGATGATCAGGACAGTGAATTTCATTCCCATTCTTTAATGAGTGTGAATCAAAAAAATGTTTCGCAAATGGAAAGACAAATGATTATTGAGAGCCTTGATAAATTCTCTTGGAATCGGACGAAAACTGCACAACACCTGGGAATAACGAGGAGAACTTTATATAACAAAATGAAAAAATACAACATTGAAAGACAACTGACAAAGACAAAGTAAAATACAATCATGGGAAAGATTGATTAAGTTTTGAGAAAAATTTTCCCATCTGATGAGAAACGCAAGTTAAAAGTGAGAAAATATTTTCTCACTTTTTATATTTGTGTTTTATTCAAGACTTATTTTTTGAGTCGAAAAAGTAATTTAATCGAGTTGCAATCGACTGGATTTAATCAATTTACTTTGGAGGACGATGTTTTTATGCATTGATTTTAAAAAAATGGCATGATAATTGCTTATTTATCACTGAAACAGCAGAGAAGGGAGGGATGTTGATGGGGAAAGTTCTCATTCTGGGTACTTTGGACACGAAAGGAAAAGAGTTTCTATTCATCAAGGAATTGATTGAAAAGACGGGCGTTAAAACCGTTGTCATGGATTGCGGGGTGAAGGGAAGACCTTATTTTCCGCCTGACATTAGTCATGAAGAAGTGGCCCAAAAAGGAGGTGGATTGCTGGAAGAGCTGGTGGCCAATGATGATCGTGGTGCTGCCATTGATGTGATGATGAAAGGTGCAGCCCGGCTGACAGTAGAGTTGTACCAAGCGGGAGAGATTCAAGGGATCATTAGTATGGGGGGATCCGCAGGGACGACGATTGCCACGCATGCTATGCAGCACCTTCCCGTCGGTGTTCCTAAAGTGATGCTGTCAACGGTTGCTTCCGGCAATACGCGCCCTTACGTCGGAGTAAAAGATGTGACCATGATGTATTCGGTCATCGACATTTCCGGGATTAACCAACTGTCCTCTAGGATTTTAGCCAATGCAGCATTTGCCATATCCGGCATGGTCAAAGAAGATCATTCGGAATTTAAAAGCGAAAAACCGTTGATTGCCGCAACAATGTTTGGTTTAACAACTCCGTGCGTCTCAAAGGCGAGGGAATATCTTGAAGAAAAAGGTTATGAAGTGCTTGTCTTTCATGCCACGGGAACAGGTGGCCGGGCGATGGAAGCTTTGATTGAAGCAGGATATATCCGGGGAGTCTTGGATGTGACGACTACGGAATGGTGTGATGAATTGGTTGGCGGAGTGTTGAGTGCTGGCCCACACCGTTTGGAGGCGGCCGCTAAGGCACATATTCCCCAGGTCGTTTCCACAGGGGCCTTGGACATGGTCAATTTCGGTGAGTTTGAAACAGTCCCCGATCAATTTAAAAACCGCAATTTGTATAAACATAATGCCACTGTTACTTTAATGCGCACAACAAAGCAAGAAAACGAGCAATTAGGGAGAATCATTGCCAAAAAATTAAATATGTGTCAGGTGCCATCAGCATTATTTTTGCCGCTGAAAGGGGTATCTGGCATTGATGCACCGGGAAAACCTTTTCACGGTCCGGAAGAAAATCGCTGCTTATTCAATGCATTGCGAGAAAATATGAATAATGACTTGGTCGAAATCGTTGAAAGGGAACAGCACATTAATGATGAGGCTTTTGCCATAGCTATGGCCCAGAAGTTAATCGACTTAATGGAAAACAACGCACAAAGAAATGATGCTGGCGGTCAATAAAAAACGATTCATGATGCAATAAAACAAAGTAAACGGAGGAAGATGTATGACATTGTCTCGTGATGAAATTTTGTCCAGACTTAGAAATCAAGTCAATGAAGGAATCCCTATAGTTGGAGGTGGTGCGGGAACAGGTATATCGGCCAAAGCAGCTGAGAACGGAGGTATTGATTTAATTATTATTTATAACTCCGGTAGATTTAGAATGGCAGGTCGAGGATCTTTGGCTGGTCTGATGCCTTATGGCGATGCGAACAAAATCGTTGTTGAAATGGCGAGTGAAGTATTGCCCATCGTCAAAAGCACCCCTGTGTTGGCTGGCGTATGTGGCACGGACCCGTTCAGAATCATGGATACCTTTTTGGAAGATTTAAAGAGAATGGGATTTTCGGGTGTCCAAAATTTCCCAACCGTTGGCCTAATCGGTGGTACTCTGCGTAAAAATTTGGAGGAAACGGGCATGGGCTATGATCTTGAAGTGGAAATGATTAGGAAAGCCCATGAGCTTGATCTTCTGACAACGCCGTATGTTTTTAATGAAAAAGAGGCTGAGATGATGGCTGAAGCAGGAGCGGATATTTTGGTAGCTCACATGGGTTTAACAACGAAAGGAACGATCGGTGCTCAGACAGCTCTGACACTCGATGATTGTGTGGAAAGAATTCAGGCGATACATGATGCCGGAAAAGCTGTGAATCCCGATATTATGGTCATATCTCACGGTGGACCTGTGGCAGAACCGGAAGACGCTGAATACGTGATGAATCATACAAATGGAATTGTTGGATTTTTTGGAGCTTCTAGTATCGAGCGCTTACCGACTGAAACCGCAATCAAGAGTCAGGTTGAACAATTTAAGCGTTTACAAATGAAAACTCCTTAGGTAGAAAAGAGCGATTTGAAAATGATGTTAAACGAGGGGGTAAGAAATTTGAGTCAATCGTTTAAGTGTTGCTCAATTTTATTCATGTTCATCCTTGTCATCGCTTTCAGTGTTGGCTGTTCAAGTGAAACCGGAACAAATGAAAGCAGCAGTGCGAATGAGACTGGGGCACCGAATGATCATCATGCTGAGCAAAATGATGAAAATGGTGAAACGGCTGAGGAAAGCACGGATAACGGTGAAATTCATATTGGTGTTGTGGGGCCGATGACGGGCGGATTCGCTGTCTACGGTGAAAATGTTGTACGAGGCGTGGAACTTGCTTTAGATGAAGTTGATCATCAGTTTGATGGTCGTGAGATTGTTTTGCATGCGGAAGATTCTCAAGCAGATGTAGAGCAACTGGTGACGAAATTGGACAGTCTTAAGCAGCGCGATGGTGTTGATGTCATCATCGGACCATCCACAGGGGATGAGGGAGAAGCGGCCGTACAATGGGCTCAGAACAATCAAGATATTTTGATTATGCCCGGTTATTCAGCACCGGAAGATTTAACGATGCGTGAACAAACACCAAATTTGATCAGAGCAGGTTGGACAGATAGTCAAACGATTTTCCATTTCGGTCAGTTTGTCACTGACGAATTGGGTTATGAAAAGATTATTATGGTCGGCCAAGACTATGCGTTTCCCTGGGGACAAGCGGCTGGATTCAAACGTGGATTTTATGAAAATGGAGGCAAAGAAGTATACACCATTTGGCATCCAACCGATACGCTCGATTTCAGCTCCATACTAGGAGAAATTCAAGGTTTGGCTGATGAATATGATGCGGTGATGTATAACGGAGGAGGAGCGGACGCCATTGCCTTTTACAATGGCTGGGAGCAGTATGGCATGGATCAACATTATCCTCAATTACTAGCCGGAACGAATGTAGCCGATGTGCCGATCTTAAGTGAGATTTCAACTCATTTTGAAGGCGTCTATTCATCGATGCATTATTCTGAAGATCTGGACCATGAAGAGAATATCAAATTTAGAGAAAGTTATCGAGAAAAATATGGGGAAGAAGCTGATGCAATCGTACTTCAAGGGTACGATACGATGAAAGTGATCTTACAAGCACTGGAGCAAACAGGTGGAGAGACAAGTGATGTTGAGCAGTTACGTGAAACGATATTAAGTTTGGAAATCAATGATTCACCTCGAGGACCGTTTCATTTCGATGAATATGGTCAGGCTGTGCAAAACATTTACATTAAGGAAACCAAAGTGGTCGATGGTCAATTACAGAATGAAGTTGTGAAAACGTATGAAGCAGTCAGCCAATTTGGTCCTTATGAAGGTTGGGAAGAAGAGTATATGTCTCAACCTCCGAATGCCAGAGATTTCCCTGCGGATACGGCCGAAGAATATTTTGAACATCTCGCTGAATATTTCGGACAAGATTATATTGATGAATTAGAGGCCAATGGAGGATGGGCTGAATAAACGAAGAGCATGTAGGTAGAAACGCTTCGGGCGTTCCTTGTAAGCGTCTACAAATATGAAGCGGGGAATGGGGAACGAACCCTCCTTCCCCCTATCATTCATTTTTTCGTGCTTGAGGGGTGAAGTCATGTTACTGACACTAATCAACGGTATGACACTGGCTGCCTTGTTATTTATCATTGCTGTTGGTTTCAATCTGTCTTTCTCTTTATTGAGAGTAGCCAATCTGGCTCATGGGGCTTTTTATTTGTTTGGAGGATATATTGGTCTGAGTATGCTGAACCATTTGGGCAGTTGGTGGTTGGCTTTAGTGATAGGAGGTTTGTGCACAGCTTTTCTAGCTTTTATCACAGAGTTCTTTTTATTGCGGAAAGTACGGGGAGATAACCTGCGGGAAACGCTGGTTACTTTATCTGTGGCGATTATCGTCGCAGATCTGATGATCGTCGTTTGGGGAGGCAACCCAAAATCCATTCCTTATCCGGAAGTTTTAAATGGTTTTGTTCAACTTTTTAACGTGACCATTCCAAAGTATAGTGTGTTTATTTTAGCGACTTCTATTTTGATCGGATTGCTAATATGGCTTTTGTTGAATAAAACGAAAATGGGAATGGTCATCCGTGCGGGTGTGGATCATTTTGAAATGGTTTCGGTATTAGGCACGAATATACAAAGAGTATTTACTGGCATGTTTGTTCTTGCAGGTTTTTTGGCAGGTTTGGCAGGGGTGATCGGTGGTTCTTATCTGATGATGTCTCCCGGAGAAGATTGGAGGATTTTAACTTATGCCCTATTGATCATTATATTGGGGGGGATGGGTAGTTTTGGGGGATCTGTCGTTGCGGCATTCATTATCGGGCTCATTTATAGTTTCGGAAGCGTACATGTCCCCGAATTTCAGTTATTCTTAATGTTTACCCCAGTTGCACTTGTGCTTATTTTTAGACCAAAGGGATTGTTTGGGAGGGGCTTAGCGTGAATCAGATGACCAAGAATTTGATATACACTCTTGGCGTTATTGTCCTGTTGGCCATTCCGCTGATAGCCAGTGACTTTTTGACGACAATGATCATTCGCATTATGTATTATTCTTTGCTAGCCATTGGATTTGCATTTTTGGCGGGACAACTTGGATTAATCTCCCTGGCGATTCCCGCATTTATGGCCGTGTCAGGGTATACGATAGGTATTTTGGAAACAAGAGGATTGTTGTCCTTTCCATTTTCGGTTTTGGCAGCCATGTTGATGGTATTAGTCATTGGTGCTGTATTCGGGATTTTTGTTAACAGATCCCAAGGCATCTATTTTTTAATGCTTACCTTAATTTTGGGCCAAATTGTCTGGGCAATCGTTTTACAATGGGCTTCATTTACGAAAGGTTCCAGCGGGATCATCGGTATTGAAAAACCTGACATCATGAAGTGGCGTCTTGGTGAAACCGAGGTGGGTTTCTACTATATCCTTCTCGTATGTTTTATCTTAATCGTTCTGGCTGTACTTGCTTTAACCCGTTCATCATTCGGCTTAAAACTAAAGGGTATACGTGAGAGTGAGACAAGGATGAAAATGCTGGGTTACCCCGTGGCAAGATTGAAATGGACTGCATTCATGATCTCTGCTTTTATTTCGGGTACGGCGGGTGTTTTTTTTGTTTATTATACGGGTGTGATGCACCCCAGTTCGATTAATCTTGATTCAGCCGCTATGGTATTGATCGCATCGATTTTTGGCGGCGTTCAAAGTATTATAGGCGCCATTTTAGGTATGAGCATCATTAAAACGTTTGAGATCAGTTTGAGTGGGTTGACGCAGAGATATTTAATTATTATCGGAACGATGTTCCTATTGGTCATCATCTACGCCCCAAAAGGTTTGATGGGCTTGATCTACAAGAATAAATATATGCAAAGCCTGTATCAACATTGGTATCGTGGAGGCAAAAAAGATGAATAACGAACATTTAAAATATGCTTCGAAAACATATCCACACAGTGAAGAGACCCATCCCGCTCTCATGATAAAAAATGTTTCCAAGGCTTTTGGCGGGGTTAAAGCGATTAATAACGTAACTTTAACGGTTGAAGAGGGGCGGAGTCGGGTGCTGATCGGTCCCAACGGTGCCGGCAAGAGTACATTGTTTCATCTGATTACCGGAGAAATTCCTGTGGATGTCGGTGAACTGTATCTCTTTGGAGACAACGTGACGAAGGCGCCTGTTCAAAGACGCAGTGAACTTGGCTTGGCCCGAACGTATCAAATTTCAAACTTGTTTAATGAATTAACTGTCGAGGAAAATTTATATCTTGCTTTACAAGGAAAAGAGCGGGGTGCGGATCACTTCTTGTCCTTCTTGAAACCTTGGTTTAAACATAAAAAGAAGTTGGAGAGAGTGCGCGAAGTGGCCCAAAGTGTCGCTTTGGAAAACAAGCTGGATACACTAGTCAGCAATTTGTCACACGGTGAACAACGACAGCTTGAACTCGGAATCGCCATTGCACCCAATCCACGATTGATCTTATTTGATGAACCAATGGCTGGTTTGTCCCCGACGGAAAGAGTTTTTATGAAAAAATTAATTTCTCGTCTATCTGTTGAAAAAACGATCTTGGTGATCGAACATGATATGGAATTCGCTCTCAGTTTGACAAATGATGTGACTGTTCTGCATCAAGGATCGGTCATTGCCGAAGGAACACCTGATGACATCAAACAAAACGAACATGTGCGCAAGATTTATAAGCTAGAAAATGTGTAGGCTCAAGGAGGTCTGGACTGATGAAAGAACCTTTATTAAGAGTAAAAAACTTAAACGCTTATTACGATAAAGCCCACATACTCCAAGATGTGTCATTTGAGGTTAATGATCTTGAACGAGTCACTATTCTTGGAAGAAATGGTATGGGTAAATCCACTTTATTAAAGTCCATTCTAGGCTTACAAAATATTCGCCGTCTGGGAGATATTTATTTTGAAAAGTCGAATATTATCGAACAACAAATACATGAGACGGCGAATCTAGGCATTGCTTACGTACCGCAGGGTTGGCAGCTTTTCCCGTCATTGTCGGTTGATGAACATTTGAAAATGGCCTATCGGCCCGATCCAAGTGATCACGAATGGACACCGGAGGCTGTTTATGAGTTATTTCCTGAAATTAAAGCGAGATATAAAGTCAGCGGGACGAAATTAAGCGGGGGAGAACAACAAATGTTAGCCATTGGGCGTGCTTTGGTGCGTAACCCCAAACTCATTTTAATGGATGAACCATCTGAAGGCATTTCAACTTTCGTTATTGAGAGAGTCATTGAAGTGTGTCAGGAATTGACACAAAGAAAAATAGCATTATTACTCGTTGAACAGAATCTAAATTTAGCTCTGCGGGCGGCACAAAAAGTTTACATTCTTGTCAACGGTAGAATGGTGCATCAAGCGACTGTGGAAGAATTCAAAGAAGATAAAGAAAGTCAAAATAAATATTTGGGCGTGTAGTCAAATACGCACAATCCCATCATCCTGGTACACACCTGTTAACGCGTAACGATCGACATCCAGGCAAAAGTGAATATCGTTTTTTTGTCCGGTTTTCAGCAGGCTACCGGCCGTTTTTCCTTTGAACACCAGCTCAGTCAATTGCTCTTTTTTGGCGACATAGTGATATTCCAGTAACAAGGCGGTATCAGTGCATTCGATATTCTCTGCCCGCTCCTTTAGCAGATGAACGATACACCCTGCAGCCAAACCATCCTCGATGGCCAATTCCCCGTGCCTACCCGCACAAACAATAAGGACAGACCCTTTTTCAGACAAAACTTGATCGACACAATGGGAAACATTCACAAAAGAGCCCACTAAAACACGAGGGGCTTTTTTTACTTTTTTCAACGCTTTCGTTCCGTTGGTCGATGTGATCACAATCGTTTTGCCTGTTAGATCTCGTTGCGAGATGACAGACGGAGAATTGGGCAGATCGAAGCCGGGCACTTTCTTGCTGAAACGTTCGCCGATGAGAAGGGTGTCCGGCTTTCCATGAGACTGCAGCGCTTGACCGAGCGTTTCCACGGGGATGACTTTCCGACAACCTTGGTGTAAAGCGGTAATGATCGTTGATGTGGCTCTTAAGGCATCAATGACAATGACGGCGCTCCGGCAGATGTCTTCCTGTTTCAGTTGGCTGACGGATAGGGCAATATCGACTTTCAATGTTGTTACCTCCCGTTTCATGGGGGTGCCTGCCTATAGCGTATGCTTTTGCCGCCAAAAAGGTGCAGGTAGGAGACATGCTACGCATCAGGATCATTTTCCACCTGCCTTCCGCATACAATGTACAAGTCTAAGTTTGTACATAGAAAGAGGAACCAACGGGAGGTTCGCTGATGTTTGTCATCATCGAAAAAATTATTTTGATCATGGCCGGCTTACGTTTGTTCTCCGGCTTTTTGGAAATGATGGCCGGCTTGATCATTCTCAAATTGAACAATGTGGAAAAAGCTTTGATGGTTAATGCCTTTCTGGCTATGGTCGGGCCGGTTTTTTTTATTACGAGCATGAGCTTGGGGATCATCCATTTGGCGGATAAAGTGTCCTACTCCAAATTGGTGTTGATCGGCATCGGTGTCGGTTTTATCCTTTGGGGTTTAAAAAAATAGCGCCTGCCTGCCAGCAAATCATTTGGCATAATCCTGTCCAACTTGCGCATATGATGGGGAATAAAGGTGGACAAAGGTGGGGAGAGAGGGGATGGACGGACATATTCTGGCCTGTTTGCCGCAACGGTTGAAAGATGTATTCCGGAAATGTTCACCCGTCGATCTACAGGGACTGGAGGAGATTCGCATCCGTGTCCAACGCCCTGTGGAAGTGCTCATCGGCAGCCGGTCTTGTTTCATCACCCCCGATGGAGAATGTACACCGGATTGGCGGAAAGGGATCGTGACCACGATTGAGGACGGACAGAAAATGCTCAATCAGATCAGCCGTCATTCTTTATATGCGCTGGAGGAAGAATTGAGAAGAGGATATATCACCATTCGGGGTGGTCACCGGGTCGGTATCACCGGCCGGGCCGTCGTTGAAGGCGGAAAGGTCAAGCTGCTCAAAGATATTCAATCTTTCAATTTGCGCATGGCTCGAGAATTGAAGGGGGTGGCTGCGCCCGTTTTGCCCAGGTTGTTGGAAAGCGGACGTTTCGGCAACACTTTAATCATTTCCCCGCCTGGTTGCGGGAAAACGACATTGTTGCGGGATATCGCCCGATGTTTAAGTTACGGTATGAGGGACTTTTCTTTAAAAGGACTCAAAATAGGGATCGTTGATGAACGTTCGGAAATCGCCAGTTGTATGGACGGCATTCCCCAAAACGATCTCGGCCCGCGGGCTGATGTCTTGGATGCCTGTCCGAAAGCGGAAGGCATGATGATGCTCATTCGTTCCATGAGTCCGGATGTCATCGTTTGTGATGAAATCGGCAGTCTGGATGATGCCCAAGCCGTTTTGGAAGCGATGCATGCCGGTGTGGCCATACTCGTCAGCGCCCATGGCCACTCGCTAGCTGATGTGCGAGAAAGACCGAGCTTGAGGATGCTCTTTGAGGAAACCGTTTTTGAACGGATCATGATTCTCAGCAAACGCAAAGGGGTCGGTACGGTTGAAGGCGTCTTTGATGGGGCCGGACGCAGGTTAGCGGACCCTGCGGGGAAGGGGATTCGTCATGCTTAAGTGGATTGGTGCGTTTTGCATCGTACTGGCATGCACATTAACAGGGTTTCATTTTGCGCGCAGGCTGTCGGACCGTACGGCCCAGCTGCGTTCATTGCTCATGTGTTTTCAAATGCTTGAAACGGAAATCACATACGGATCCACGCCTCTGGAGACGGCCTTTGCCAAGATCAGCAGACAAGATCCCGGTCCCATCGGTCGTTTGTTTGCTGCTTGCTCACATTATTTACACCATCTGGATGGTGTGACGACGTTCGAATGCTGGCAAAAAGCGATGAACGAAGTGACGCCCTCGCTCGCTTTAAAAAAATCCGAGCAGGAATGGCTTCGTCATGTCGGGAAAACGATCGGCACATCCGATCGGGAAGATCAGCGGAAACATATTCGCTTGTTAATGACGCATTTGGAGAAAGCCGAGCAGGAGGCAAGGGATGAGCAGCAAAAACATGAAAAAATGTACAAGACACTTGGCGTGTTATCCGGTTTAATCATCGTTATTCTCATGCTGTAGAGGGGTGGGTCCTGTGGAATTTGACATCAATTCCATCAATACGCTGTTTCAAATCGCTGGCATCGGAATCATTGTGGCCATGGTCCATACCATCCTGGAATCCGCCGGAAAAAAAGATATTGCCCAATGGGTGAGTGTGATCGGTTTTATTATTGTCTTATTTATGGTGGCTAAATGGATCAGTGACTTGTTTCAAACGATAAAATCGATTTTCCTCTTTCAATAGGAGGAGGGATCCGTTGTGGAGATCATTCAGATCGTCGGCATCGGCCTGATTGCCACCATGTTAGCGCTGGTCCTAAAAGAACACAAACCTGTTTTCGCCTTCTTATTGACCACATTTACCGGGATTGTTATCTTTTTTTTCTTAATTGGCAAAATAGCCGATGTCATCCGTGTTTTGGAGCGTTTGTCAGTTGAAGGTGGCATCGACCTGATCTACTTAAAAACGATTTTGCAAATCATCGGCGTGGCCTATATCGCCGAATTTGCCGCCCAGATCACCAGGGATGCCGGTCAAGGGGCCATCGCTTCCAAGATCGAACTGGCCGGAAAAGTGTTGATCATGGTGATGGCCATCCCGATTATTACGGTGATTATTGAAACGGTTGTCAATTTGATCCCCGCATAACACGCGTAAGCGAAAGTGTCACCAGAAAATAAAGCGAAGGTTTCCCCAGAGGTTAAAGACGATGCTTTGACATTCCCGGTTGTTATCCGTAAAAGGGGACATGGATGATGAAACGGCCATTTTTGATCATTGCTATCGTTATTTTGGTTGGTTTGACAAACAGCGCCTTCGTATTGGCCGAAGACAGTGCGGATCCAGACCAAGCAGAGACGGTGGACGGTAACGGAAACCATGACATGTTTGTCGAACAACAACTGGAGGATTTAGGTACACACGAAGTGGAGGCATTTTGGAAACAGATCAGAGAGGAATATGACGGATTTTTGCCGGAAAATCAGCCACTGGAACTAAAAGATTTTTTCCGGTTTGAAGGTTCTATTTTTTTCATCAGCCTATTGAAAGGTTTTCTGCGCTATCTGTTCCACGAACTGTTATTAAACGCAAAATTACTTGGCTCCATTATTCTGCTGACCGTCTTCAGCATGATTTTGCAGCAAATCCAAAGTGCATTTGAAAATAACAGTGTCAGTAAGGTCGCTTACGCGATCACTTACCTCGTCATTTTCATTTTGGCCATCAACAGTTTTCACAGTGCCATGGATTACGCCCGGGAGGCGATCTCCAACATGGTCAATTTTATGATGGCTTTAATCCCCCTGGTGCTGGCTTTAATGGCGTCCTTGGGCAATATCACGTCTGTCTCGCTGTTTCACCCTTTAATTATTTTTCTCGTCAATACGAGCGGCATCGTCATTTATAAGGTGATTTTTCCCCTGCTGTTTTTCTCTGCCATATTGGGGATGGTCAGTGCTTTTTCCGAACATTACAAAGTGACCCAGCTCTCCAATTTGTTGCGCAATGTGAGCGTCGCCTTACTGGGGGTGTTTCTGACCGTTTTTTTAGGCGTTGTTTCCGTGCAGGGGGCAACGAGCGCCATCGTTGACGGCGTCACGATTAAAACGGCCAAGTTTGTCACCGGTAATTTTGTTCCTATCGTGGGCCGATTGTTCACCGACGCGACGGATACGGTCATCGGCGCTTCTTTATTGGTTAAAAACACGGTCGGTCTGGCCGGCGTGGTGATTTTGCTGCTTCTCTGTGCTTTTCCGGCCTTGAAAGTGTTAACCATCGCCTTCATCTTTCATCTGTCGGCCGCCATCTTGCAGCCTTTGGGACATTCCAGCGTCATTGCTTGCTTGAACGTCATCGGCAAAAATTTGCTGTTTGTTTTTGCCGCTTTGGCTACGATCTGTTTGATGTTCTTCCTGGCAATAACGATCATCATAACGGCGGGCAATTTGTCCGTGATGGTCAGGTGATAGCATGATTGCTTATTTGGGCGGATGGATACAACAGATTGTGCTCTTAATATTGATGGCCACGTTTCTTGATTTGCTTTTACCGAATAACAGCATGAGACGCTATGTGAAAATGGTCGTCGGTCTGCTGATTATCCTTGTTATCTTGTCTCCCGTACTCGACCTGTTGCAATTTGATCACGATCGGCTGTTACATTCTATCGATCAGCTTGTGGACAACGAGTCGGATGGCTGGCAAAAGGAAATTGAGGAACAACAGGCCCAAGTGGAACAAACGCAGGAAGACGCCATTTTGCAGGAAGTTGAAAAACGATGGGCACAGGAGATGGAACAAGGAATTGAGACGTCTGTTCCCGTTATCGTTCATGAACTTTTCGTGCATTTGGAAGAGGACGGTGATCAGGTGGGAGTGCAAGGCGTACACTTAAATCTATCCATCCCGGATGCAGCCAACCCGGATGAACAAGAGGATGAAAGCGGACGGAAAGACGAGTCAGCAGAGGACAGCGACGATGAAAAGGAAGGGGTGGCAGCGATTCGCACAGTGGAGCCGGTGCGCATTGAGGTGGTCGGGGGCGGCGATGAACAAAATAAAGAAGCCGCCTCTATGACAGAAATGAAATTAGAAGACAAGGTTCTAACATATTTAGAAGAGGAATGGAATATAACTGTAGACAAGATCTCCTTTTCTTGGACGAGGAGGTGAGCATGTGAAGAACTGGTTAAAGAAATGGATGGATTTGTTTTTATCATCAGCCCGCGATGACACGGGACAAGATCAAGCAGGAAAAGGGAAACTGAGCTTTCTGCAGTGGATCTTAATCTTGATCATGCTGGGCATGGCGGCAATGATTCTGAACAGTTATTTCCAAGATGATGAACAGGCTTCAATGACCAGACAGAATGAGGAACAGCTGCCTGTCGACGTTGAGGTCGAAGATGAAGAAACATTCGGCAAAGCACGCGGAAGTCCTTCTTCCATGCAAGAATACGAGGAATATTTGGAAAACCAGTTGAAAGACATCCTCAGTAAAGTGCAGGGCGTGGGTGATGCGAGTGTGATGATCAATCTCGACTCCACTGAAGAAGTGGTGTATGAGAAAAATAGACAAACCCAACAATCACATACAGACGAAGAGGATCGGGAAGGGGGGAAGCGTCAGGTTGAGGATCAGAGCAGAGATGAACAAGTCGTCGTTTTGCGTCAAGGTAATGATGAACAAGCTGTCGTTGTCAAAACGAAGAAGCCGGCTGTTCGGGGCGTGCTCGTCGTCGCTCCGGGTGCAGAGCATATGCAAGTGAAGGCCTGGGTTGCTGAAGCGGTGCAACGAGTACTGGACGTACCCGCCCACAGGGTTTCTGTGTTACCGAAAAACGGATAAAGTAGCTAAATCCGAAGTTGTCCATTCCGCAAGGTCAATCATTTTTCAAAACATTTCACATTTTAGAGGGAGGGGCTGTCATGGTCTTGAAAAAGCAAACCATCTGGTTGTTAACGATGTTAACGCTTATGGTCGTTTTGTCTGCTTACTATTTGTATAATCCGCCGGTGAATGAAAGTTATACAGAGGAAGAGGGGCAAATGGCCGATGAAGCTGATCAAACTCGTTCGGAAGCAGAAAATTTGGGAGGGATGGATTTAACCGAGTTGGAAGACAGTGAATGGATGGACGTCGTCGGAGATTTGGAAACCGATTTTACCGTCAACGAAACGAGCGAAAGTGGACAGGATGAGCTGTTAGCCTATCGTTTGGAAAAAGATGCCGAGCGGGCCGAACAGCTGGAATACTACGAAGAGCTGATGAGTTCCAGTGATTCCACAGTACAAACCATTGCTGAAGCAAAAAGCGAATACGATGAACTGCATGATTTGGCCGCTGCTGAAGAAACACTGGAGCAATTGATCAAAGAAGAAGGATACACAGAAGCGGTTGTCGTGGCCAACGAGGACAGGGTGGACGTTTTGGTCAGCACGGAGGAATCATTAACGAGTGCCGATGCGGTGGAGATCATTCATCTCGTTCGGGAACATTTGGACGTTCCCGGTAACCAGGTCTATGTCAGCTATCAGTGATTCAAGCAGAATTCTCCATCATTCAAGTAGATGTCTCCATTAGTTCCAAATTCCAGCAGATGTCTCCAATCATCCCGCAAAGTGATAACCATTTTTATGAACATGAATGGCTAAAAGCAGGTGAGGGAAAAGACTTTTCTCCACCTGCTTTAATGATTTCTGAATGAGGCCCCCGCATGACTGACTAAATAAATTCGCCTAAATTCCTGTCAGCTAAGTGGCTTCATACCTATAACATCTGGTATAATAATGAAATTGATTAAGATTTGCTTGGGAGTGAAAAATGTGATGAGGATGCATGAAATTCGTGAATTGATTAAGCTTGTTGATCAATCATCAATTACAGATTTTGAATATGAAAATGAAGGATTTAAAGTATCGTTGAAAAAAAATAGTGTGAACGCGGTCGGGGCTCACAATGAAACTTCCGCTGTGAGCGGGCCTGAAAGATCCTCGTCAGCGGAAACCGCTCCGGCCACCGTGTCTCCAAAACCCGAGCAGCCGGTGAAAGAACAGGTCCACAAGCAAGCGCAAATTCCAGAAACCCCGCGTAAGGAAGTGGAAGATGACCAATTACATAAAATCGAATCGCCGATGGTGGGCACGTTCTATAGAGCGCCGGCACCTGATGCGGAACCATACGTTCAAGCGGGTGATAAAGTGACGGAAACGACCGTCGTTTGCATCGTTGAAGCGATGAAGCTGATGAACGAGATTGAAGCGGAAGTTCGAGGCGAAATTGTTGAAGTGCTGGTTGAAAACGGGCAGCTGGTGGAGTATGGTCAACCTTTGTTTCTAGTCAAGCCAGAATGACGGGTAAAGGAGAGTGTCTATGTTTCGTAAAATCCTGATCGCCAACCGCGGGGAGATTGCCGTCCGCATTATCCGGGCCTGTCAAGAACTTGGGATTTCTACCGTTGCCGTTTACTCTGAAGCCGACCGGGAAGCTTTACATGTTAAAATGGCGGATGAGGCTTACTGCATCGGTCCCACGCCGGCGAAGGACAGCTACTTGAATTTTACGAATATCATCAGTGTCGCTACCTTGACGGAAGCGGAAGCCATACATCCGGGATACGGATTCTTGGCTGAAAACGCTGATTTTGCCGAGCTGTGTGCGGAATGCAATATTGAATTTATCGGGCCCAGTCCAAGCGCCATTCAAAAAATGGGAGCGAAAGCTGTCGCCCGGAAGACGATGAAAGAGGCCGGAGTACCGATCGTACCCGGTTCAGACGGTCTCATTGAAGATGAAGAAGACGGTCTTAAAATCGCGGAAGCAATCGGCTACCCCGTGATCATCAAAGCCACGGCCGGCGGCGGCGGAAAAGGCATTCGAGTGGCGCGGACGAAAGAAGAATTAATGAAGGGGATACGCATCACCCAACAGGAAGCGTCCGCCAATTTCGGGAATCCGGGCCTCTATCTAGAAAAATATATCGAAGACTTTCGCCATGTCGAAATACAGGTATTGGCCGACAAACAGGGGAATGTCATCCATCTTGGAGAACGGGATTGTACCATTCAACGCAGACTGCAAAAGTTGATCGAGGAAGCGCCTTCGCCAGCCTTGACGGACACGAAGCGGGAAGAAATGGGACAAGCTGCGGTGAAAGCCGCTCAGGCGGTCAATTATGTCGGCGCCGGAACGATTGAATTTATTTATGATCGGGATGGGAACTTCTATTTTATGGAAATGAACACGCGTATACAGGTTGAACATCCCGTCACGGAATACGTCACAGGTGTCGATTTAATCAAAGAACAAATTGCCATTGCTGCCGGAAAGCCCCTCTCTGTCAGTCAGGATGATATTACGCTGGATGGGTGGGCCATTGAGTGTCGCATCAATGCCGAAAATCCAGACAACAACTTCATGCCTTCACCCGGAAAAATCGCGATGTATTTGCCTCCGGGCGGATTGGGCGTACGGGTGGACAGTTCGGCGTATCCGGGATGTGTCATCTCTCCCCATTATGATTCGATGATCGCCAAATGCATTGTTTGGGGAAAGGACAGGGAAGAAGCGATCGCCAGAATGAGAAGGGCTTTGGCAGAATTTGTCGTTGAAGGGATTGAGACAACGATCCCTTTTCATGAACGCATTTTACGTCACGAAAAATTTATTTCCGGTGATTTTAACACGACATTTTTGGACACTTATTCTTTACATGGAAAAAAGCAGTCAAACTGATCAATTAGAATTCGGAGGTGCGAATGAATGGATGCGACTTATCCTCAAATGAGTCACACATCCTCTTTAGGGAAGATTGCCATTGCCCCGGAAGTGATTGAAATGTTGACGGGGCTTGCGGCTGGTGAGATTGAAGGTGTCGTTCATATGAACGGCGGTTTTGTCGGCGGCATCGTGGAAAAACTGGGACGGAAAAATATAGGCAAAGGTGTGAAAGTGGAAATAGGGGAGAACCATGCCGTGATTGATGTTTCCATTATTGTCAATTACGGGGTGTCAATCCCGCGCGTCGCTTCCGATTTGCAAGATCATGTCAAAAACACCGTTCAAAATTTAACCGGATTGGACGTTTTGGAAGTCAACGTCCATGTCATCGGCGTGGAAGTGGACCGGGAACAATCGATCAAAGCGGAGGAAAAAAATAGGGAAAACTAACCGCCAACCACCGTTTGGTGGTTCTTTCCATTGATCAGGTTGAGACAAGGAGCGGGAGCTGTGAAAAGAAAAGAAGCCAGGCGAATAGCGACACAGACGTTATACCAAGTTGAGATGACCGGCTATGATCCCGATCAGGCGCTGCAGAATGTTTTGGAGGACAGGGAACCCGATTCGTTTTTAAGCCAAATCGTCCACGGGACTGTCCGGCACCAAGAAGCCGTCGACCAAAAAATCCGCAATGCCTTGGCCAATTGGCGTCTGGAGCGTTTGTCCCGGGTGGATCGGGCCATCTTGCGTTTGGCCGTGTACGAAATGTTGTTTACGCAAGACGCTGCTCCGGCAGTGATTATTAATGAAGCGGTTGAGCTGGGCAAATATTTCGGCAGTGAAGAAAACGGGAAATTTATTAACGGCGTCTTATCCGAAGTACATCGTCAATTATCGGACAGTGAGCAGTGACTGATATGGCCAGCAAATATAAAGGGTTGAGAAACGAAATTGAACATGAGTAATAGTTGTTCATGGAAAAAGGGGGAAGTGTTTTGCCAGCTGAAATCATTGACGGAAAAGCATTGGCCAACGCCATGCGCCAGGAAATGAAGGAAGAAGTGAGACAACTGCGGGAATCCGGCTTGATCCCCGGTTTGGCCGTCATAATCGTCGGCAACGACCCGGCATCGGAAACGTACGTGAATTCCAAAGCGAAAGCGTGTGCCCAGATCGGCATCCATTCGGAAGTGATTCGTTTGCCCGAAGAAACCGATCAACAGGAGTTGTTGCGTCATATCGATCGCTTGAACAACGCTCAAAATATTGATGGCATCTTAGTCCAACTGCCGCTGCCCGGACATATATCCGAAAATGCCGTCGTGCAGGCGATATCGCCTGCCAAAGATGTGGACGGTTTTCATCCGGAGAATGTCGGCAGGCTTGTCATCGGACAGAACGCATTTCTCCCCTGCACGCCGCACGGGATTATCAAAATGATTCAAGCGACACAGACGGATATTGCCGGCAAAGAGGTCGTCATCGTCGGCCGCAGTAATATTGTCGGCAAGCCTTTGGCCCTGCTCTTTCTGCAAGAGCATGCGACGGTGACGGTATGTCATTCCAGGACAGAGCGGCTGCCGGAAAAAACAAAGGCAGCCGACATCCTCGTCGTTGCCGCGGGCAAGGCCGGCATGATCGGTCAGGAACATGTCAAAGAAGGGGCGATTGTCATTGACGTGGGAATCAACCGCACAAAAGAAGGGAAATTATGTGGAGACGTTCGTTTTGAAGAAGTGCGGGAAACAGCCGGGCTGATCACTCCCGTTCCCGGTGGTGTGGGGCCGATGACCATTACGATGCTGTTATACAACACATTGCAATCGGCTAAAAACAGGAAGGATGCCCAAAGTGACCGCTAAAACCATTTTGACCATCCGGGAACTCACCCGCTATGTCAAACGATATTTGGAACAAAATCCGGAATTGAGAGATGTTTGGATCCGGGGAGAAATATCTAATTTTAAGCACCATAGCAGAGGACATATGTATTTCACGTTGAAAGACGAAACATCCAGAATCCGAGCCGTCATGTTTCGGGGAAACAATCAGTACCTTCGATTTGCGCCTCAAGACGGCATGAGCGTTTTGGCCCGCGGTGAAGTAAACGTCTATGAGCGGGACGGCCAATATCAATTTTATGTCCGCGAAATGCAACCGGACGGTATCGGGGCATTATACCAGGCTTTTGAAGATTTAAAGCAGAAGCTCAGTCAGAAAGGCTGGTTTGCCGAGGAAATAAAAAAACCGCTGCCGAAAGTCCCTCAGAAAATCGGAGTGATCACTTCACCGACAGGAGCGGCCATCCGGGATATGATCACCACGTTAAAGAGGCGCTTCCCCATTGCCGAGGTTTATGTTTTCCCTGTCCTTGTTCAAGGGGATCAAGCGGGGAGGAGTATTGCCCGAGCGATCAAGGCGGCTCATCAGGAAGCGTTGGATGTGCTGATCGTCGGTCGCGGAGGCGGATCCATTGAAGAATTGTGGGCTTTTAATGAAGAAGAAGTGGCCCGGGCCATCTATGAAGCCACCATTCCGGTGATTTCAGCCGTCGGTCATGAAACCGATGTCACCATCGCTGATTATGTCGCTGATTTACGAGCCCCCACGCCGACAGCAGCTGCCGAACTGGCCGTACCCGTGTTGGAAGAACTGCTGCACACGGTGAACCGCTTGGAACAGAGCATGAAACATGCGCTGACTCAAACCATGCGCAACAAACGTCAAGAATGGGAACAGTTAAGCAGCCGTTATGCTTTTAAATATCCCCGCCAACTTTTGGCCCAAAAGGAACAAGCATTTGACCAAAAACTCGAACAGCTAAAAAGGAATATGAACCGTTTGTGGGAGTGGAAACAAGAGAAGTGGACTCATGTGCAGCGCCGACTCAGACAAGTGCATCCGCAAAGCCAGGTCGAGTATGTTCAACGCGAGCATGGGCGTTTGCGAGAACAGCTGCAGAAAGCGATGAAACAAAAACTGGCCGTGAAAGAGCAACAATGGGACAGGCAACTTGCCAAACTGGATGCTTTAAGCCCGCTGAAAACAATGCGCAAAGGATATGCGCTCGTTTATGACGGCAAGGAAGCACAATTGATTCGTTCTGCCAAGCAAGTTGAACCAGGGCAGGCCATTACCGTTCAAATGCATGACGGTTCGTTGGATGCCCACGTCTGGGGAATCAAGGAGAGTGAGCAAGATGAATGATCACGGGGATCAGAAAGAACAGGGCCGTCTTGAACAATTAACGTTTGAAGAGGCCTTGAGCAGGCTGGAAGAAATCGTCGATAAACTGGAGACGAAAGAAGTGGCGCTCGAAGAAGCGATTGCATTGTTTCAAAAGGGAATGGAACTGTCCAATGTCTGTCACGAAAAATTGAAGAAAGTGGAAAAACAAGTCCAGCTTATTTTAGAGGAAGAAGGGAAACTGGTCAAAAAAGCGTTTCACCTAGAGGAGGACCCTTCGTGAATGACGTTTTATTGCCTTTTATACAAAAGTGCCAAACGCAAGTCAATCAAACGCTGAGGCAATACTTACGGGAAATCGAGGCACCTGCGCAGCTTCGAGAGGCGATGGCCTATTCACTCATGGCCGGAGGGAAAAGAATCCGTCCTGTTTTCTTAATGGCGATCATCAACGCCCTGGGGGGGAAGACGGAGGATGGTCTGGCCCCCGCTTGTGCAGTGGAAATGGTCCACACGTATTCATTAATCCATGATGATTTGCCGGCGATGGATGATGATGACGTCCGCCGGGGGAAGCCCACCAATCATAAAGTGTTCGGCGAAGCGATGGCTATTTTGGCCGGGGATGCGTTGTTGACCCATGCTTTCCATTTGCTGGCCCAATCCTCCCCGCACGTTATGTCCGCTGAAATCCGCTTGCAGGCCATACGGGAGTTATCTTACTTTTCCGGTGCGCAGGGGATGGTTGGGGGACAGGCTGCTGATTTGCTCGCTGAAGGAAAAGATTTATCTCTCGAGGAGCTGACCGATATTCATCAGCGCAAAACAGGCGATTTGCTCGTTTGTTCCGTCCGTTTGGGCTGTTTGATTGGAGGCGCGGATGAAAACCAACTCAAGCATTTAAGCGACTATGCACGGCATATCGGCTTGGCTTTTCAAATTCAAGATGATATTCTGGACGAAATTGGTGATGAACAAAAAATGGGAAAAAAGGTGGGCAGTGACCGGAAGAAAAAGAAAACGACCTATGCCTCCATCAGCGGTTTACCAAAGGCGAAGGAAGCATTAGACAGGCATGTCGGACTGGCCAAACAGTCCTTGTCGGCAGCCGGTGTGCAGGAAAGTTTATTGAGCCTGCTGGCCGATTATATGCTGAAACGTGAAAACTGATTGATGACGATTATATGCTGAAACGTGAAAACTGATTGATGACGATTATGTGTTGAAATGTGAGAACTGATTGATAACGATCATATGCTGAAAACATGAAAACTACTGATGCGTGCTCTGCTGAAATCTTAGCCTTGTTTGCAGGGCGGCCCGAACGTGCGAGAAATTGAGAAATTGAAAAACGTGTGTTATAATACGATTGACAGATTAGCTATCAATTCAATGAAAGTGGCGCAGTATTCTAGTCAATCCCCTTTTTCTGAAGACGGGCCTAAAAATCCGTCAAAGGGCACATCGATGAAGTTTCTGGTGTGGGCTTTCGACGCCCAGTCGGGGGTTCATGCTGGGAGTTAAGGTTGCAGGGCGATCCACAAAGGCATGTGGGCGTGACCCTGCTTCCGCGGAGGCCCGATCTCTTGCCTGGCGTTAGCGCACGCTCGGGTAGGAATCGGGGTATGAACCTGTCGTGTGGGAGCCTATCTTGCCGACAGCGTAGCCTGCCTTGAGTGATGTAAGGGGATGATAGCAACGGATGAAACGGATCTACTTGGCCAGTACGTTCGTTTCATTTTATCTGAAACTTACATTGCAAAAGAGGCTAGGAAAAAGGTGAGGATTGTCGGGGAAATCCCCTAGACTGTTCGTTGAGACGACACCTTATAGGGATTATAGTACGGACTAAGTGGTAATCCAGTCCGGCGTATGGCAACAGCGCCGAAGCAAACTTAAATGGAAACTGCCGGGTCGGCGACGATCAGGTGTTTGCTTGGGAAAACCTACTGGACCTAAGCCGTAGGGTTTACCTATAAGGTGGCCACTAGTACATAATTTTATGCATCGCTTTCGTTTGTGTAACTTGCCTTGTCTCATCGGCTGCTTATTTCATTGGCAAAACAAAAAATATTGTCGACAAATCATGAGACATAATCATTGAATAAATGTTCAAAGGACATCGAGGTCGCTATGAAATTTTCGATGACAGAAAGCTTCAAGTGGAGTACGTTCATTGCCGTTATCACTCTGGTGTTAGCGGCAATTTTCTCAATTGTGTCTTCATTCATTCTTAGCGGAGTATCGATTGCCGTGGGGATGTTTGTCGTTTTCATGCTTATTCTGATCGGAATTGTCTTTGATATGATCGGTCTTGCCGCCGCCTCGGCCCGGGAAGTGCCGTTTCATGCCATGGCCGCAGAAAAAATACCGGGCGCCAAAGAGGCGATTCATATTTGCCGCCGTGCTGATCGCGTGTCCAGTTTTTGTAATGACGTCATCGGTGATATCAGCGGTATTGTCAGCGGGACGGCCAGCGCCGTCATCGTTTTGCAAATGGTTTTTGAAATGGGAGCCGGCGAGGATTCACCTTTGCATTTTGCTTTGAGCGTTGTTTTTACGAGTATCGTTGCCGCTTTAACCGTTGGCGGAAAAGCGGCGGGCAAAACTTTGGCGATCCGTTTTTCGACGAATATTGTTTTATATGTTGGCAAATTTTTTCACTTTCTGGCCCAGAAATTTCATATTAGCATCTTTAATGGTCAATCTAATAAGAGGAAAAAAGAACGTGTAAACCCTTGACCCGGAAAGAGAGGTTTATTATGCGCTTAGCAGATATTGACAATCCAACCCAAATCAAACAATGTACCGTCCAGGAATTGGAAGGGTTGGCCCAGGAAATTAGGCAATTTTTAATCCGCAAACTGTCCAAAACGGGAGGTCACTTAGCCCCCAATTTAGGCGTTGTCGAACTGACGCTCGTTCTTCATCAGCTCTTTGATTCACCGAAAGATAAAATCATCTGGGATGTGGGTCATCAGGCTTATGTGCATAAAATGTTAACCGGCAGAATGGACAAGTTTGACTCCCTCAGAAAATATGACGGTTTGTGCGGGTTTCCGAAACGGCGTGAAAGTGAACACGATGTTTGGGAAACCGGCCACAGCAGCACATCGCTTTCGGCGGCGATGGGCATGGCCATTGCCCGTGATTTGAAGCAGGAAAGGCATTATATCGTGCCGGTCATCGGCGACGGAGCGATGACCGGGGGCATGGCTCTGGAAGCATTAAATCATATCGGCCATGAACAACGGGATGTGATCGTCGTCCTCAATGACAACGAGATGTCCATTTCTCCCAATGTCGGGGCGCTGCACAGCTATCTGACAAAATTGAGAACGGCCAGGCAATATCAATGGGCCAAGGAAGAACTGGATTACCTGCTGAAAAAAATCCCTGCGGTTGGCGGTAAAATTGCCAAAACGGCTGAGCGCGTCAAGGACAGTTTGAAATATTTGCTCGTTTCCGGCGTCTTTTTTGAAGAACTGGGGTACACGTATTTAGGGCCGATCGACGGCCACAATATTGCCGAGCTTCGCCACTGCTTCATCCAGGCCAAACAGACAAAAGGACCGGTGCTGATGCATGTCGTCACCAAAAAAGGAAAAGGTTATGCCCCGGCCGAAGCCGATTCGGACACGTGGCACGGGGCGGGTCCGTACAAAATTGAATCGGGCACATTAATCAAAAGTGTCGGCGGTCCCCCTAATTATAAAAATGTGTTTGGCGAGGCGATGATTGAGCTGGCCAAGCGTGACAACCGTGTCGTTGCCATCACCCCGGCGATGTCTTCGGGTTCGGGCCTCAATCAATTTGCCCGGGAGTTTCCGGACCGCTTTTACGACGTGGGCATTGCCGAACAACATGCCGTGACGATGAGCGGCGGCTTGGCGGCCCAGGGCATGAAACCGGTGTGTGCCATTTACTCCACGTTTTTGCAAAGAGGTTTTGACCAGGTCGTTCACGATATCGCGCGGCAAAATCTTGATGTCACGTTTGCCATTGATCGCTCAGGCTTTGTCGGAGGTGACGGTGAAACTCATCAAGGCGTGTACGACATCAGTTATTTGCGTTTTTTGCCGAACATGAAAATCATGATGGGCAAAGATGAAAATGAGTTTCGCAATCTGCTCTTTACTTCCCTCGAAATGGAAGGTCCGACGGCGGTTCGTTTTCCGCGGGGAAGCGGTGTCGGGGTCCGGCTGGATAACGATTTCCAACGCATCGCTGAAGGAACGTGGGAAATACTGACTGAGGGACATCATGTGGCTGTTTTAGCCGTCGGTCCGATGGTGCAGCTCGCTCAAAAAGCGGCGGATGAATTGGCTAAAGAAGGTTTCAAGCCGTATGTCATCAATGCGCGGTTCATCAAGCCGCTAGATGAAATCATGCTGATGGATCTCGCCAAACAGGGCATGAAGTTCTTGACGATCGAGGAACATGCTTTGGCAGGAGGATTTGGCAGCGCCGTCCTCGAGTTTTTCAATGACAAAAGGATGGAACACATTTTTGTGCGCAGGATGGGGGTCCCTGAAGTGTTTGTTGAACATGGCGGTGTTGAGGACCAGCGCCGGGAAGTCGGTTTAACCGTGGAGACGATCAAGCGCCACGTGAAACAGATGCACGGGATGACTCATCAAATGCAAAGGGCTTAGGGAGCCATGTCCGTGAAAAAGGAACGAATAGACGCCCTGCTCGTCCAACGCGGTATTTTTGACAGCCGGGAAAAAGCGAAGCGGGCCGTTATGGCCGGTCTCGTTTTTGCCGAAAAGGAAAGGATTGAAAAACCGGGAATGAAAGTGCCAGTGGACTTACCGATCACCGTCAAAGGCCGTCCACTGCCCTACGTCAGCCGCGGAGGATTGAAGCTGGAAAAAGCGCTGCGGGTGTTCCGCCTGGATGTGCGGGACAAGATCGTCCTGGATATCGGCGCTTCGACCGGTGGTTTTACGGATTGTGCCTTGCAAAACGGAGCCCGAATTGTTTATGCTTTAGATGTAGGCTACGGACAGCTCGATTGGAAGCTGCGTTCCGATGAGCGCGTCGTTGTGATGGAGCGAACGAATTTTCGCTATGTGCATCAAGACGATTTCAAACGAGGGCTTCCCCATTTTGCAACGATTGACGTTTCTTTCATATCGCTAACACTCATCCTGCCCGTTTTATTCCCTTTGCTTCGCCCTGGGGGAGATGTCGTTGCTCTCGTTAAACCGCAGTTTGAAGCCGGCAGAGAACAGGTTGGCAAAAAAGGGATTGTCAAGGATGCCGGAATTCATGAGGATGTTCTCCAACGTATGGTGGATTCGGCACGGAAAATTGGGTTTTCAGTCCACGGTTGTCATTACTCACCGATTAAGGGCGGGGAAGGAAATATTGAATTTTTGCTGCATTTAAGTAAAGGGGAAAATTTTTCTAAAGAAAAGGATGTCGACCGACAGATAAAAAAAATCGTCAGTGAGGCTCATCAATATTTGCGAACAGTGTAAAATTTTGAGGAGAACAAAGAGGGCTTATGAAATCTTTTACAATCGGATTGGCCATTAACCGTGGTAAACCAAAGGCGTTAATTGTGGCCAGAGAGCTTATTCCCAATCTGGAGGAGAAAGGGATTGAAGTTGTTCTTGAACCAGGAGTGGCCGCTTATTTGGATCGCAAAGATTTAGCATGGCCTTATGAGCGTTTTGGCGAAAAAGTGCAGGTGCTCATTGTTTTTGGCGGGGACGGAACAATCCTAGGCATTGCCAGAGATTTTGCGCCGTATGACATTCCTATTCTCGGGGTGAACATGGGGCGGTTGGGTTTTTTGTCCGAGGCTGAGCCCGAGGACCTTTTACAGGTGATTGAGGACATTGTTCAGGGGGATTACAGAACGGAAAAACGAATGATGCTTGAAGCCGAATTAATCAGACAAGGACAGGTGATTTCTTCCTGGACAGCGTTAAATGATATCGGCATTGCCAAAGGGTCTTACAGCCGGATGATCACCTGCAAGGTGTTCGTGAAGGACGATGTGCTGAACAGTTTTTTTGGAGACGGCTTAATCATTTCCACCCCGACGGGTTCGACCGCTTATTCCTTATCCGCGGGAGGACCGATTGTCGCACCCGATATGCATGCCATTTTGCTTACTCCGGTTTGTTCACACAGTTTGATGGCTCGGCCGATCATTCTCTCAGCCGAGGAGGAAATCAATATCGAAGTGAGTGCCACTCACCAAGATATCGGATTGTCGATTGACGGCCAAATCGGACATGAACTGCAAGTTTTTGATCGCATTCGAATTCGCCAATCCCCACACACAACGACATTGATCAAATGGAAAAAGGGGACGTTTTTTGATGTCGTCCGCGCCAAGTTTAATGCGGACATGGGAATGGAGTATGGGAGGTCACAATGAGCAAGCGAATCAGGCATGCCCAAATTAGGGAATTAGTCATGAATCAGGAAATAGAGACGCAGGATGATTTGGTTCAAGCGCTCCGGTCGGCGGGATTTAACGTCACTCAGGCCACCGTGTCCAGGGATATCCGGGAACTGAGCCTCATCAAAGTTCCTTTGGCCGACGGTCGGTATAAATATTCGTTGCCGGTTGATCAGCGCCACAACCCCAATTACAATCCTGTCCAGAAATTAAAATATGCTCTGGCTGACTCTTTCGTCAGCATTGACTATACCGATCATTTAATCGTTTTAAAAACGCTTCCCGGCAACGCCAATACCGTGGGCGTCCTCATCGATCATTTGGACTGGCCGGGCATTATGGGCAACATCAGCGGCGACGATACGATCTTGATCATATGTAAAAACAAAGAGGACACGCCTGAAATGATGCAGCGCTTTTTGGACATGTTATAACGATTTAACGATAATTTGAATCACGTTTTTCGGCTAAAAATTCAGCTAACAGTCGATTCACGCTTTTCGGCTTATCAGTCGATTCACGGTTTGAATGACGGTTGTGACTCACGGTTTGAAGAACGTATGTTTTTAAGGATTGGATGGGTAAGACATGCTATTGGAATTATCAATCCGTAATTTTGCCATCATTTCCTCATTAAACGTATCCTTCCATAAAGGACTGAATGTTCTGACAGGGGAGACGGGGGCGGGCAAGTCCATCGTCATTGATGCCATCAGCTTGCTTATCGGCGGAAGAGCGTCTGCCGATTACGTGCGTCACGGGGAAAATAAAGCAGAGATTGAGGGGCTGTTTGACATGAGCAGCCATGCGTCTCTTCAGGCCTTATGCGCCCAATGGGATATCGAATCTGAAGACGGCACCCTCATTTTACGCCGCGACATACATCGACAAGGTAAAAATGTGTGCCGGGTCAACGGTAAATTAGTCCCTTTGTCCATCCTGAGACAAATCGGTCAGTCACTCGTCGATATTCACGGCCAACATGAACATCACAGTCTGTTGCGCCAGGAACAATATATTCCTCTCCTGGATGCCTATGGCAAAAAAGACATTGAACCTGACCGCAGCAAATACGAACAGTTGTTCAACGAATTCACACGGTTGACTCAGGAAATCAAACGGTTATCGGACAGTGAGCAGCAAATCGCGCAACGGATTGACCTGCTTCGTTTTCAAATGAACGAAATTGCCGCCGCTGAACTGAAATCCGGGGAAGATCAGCAGCTTGAACAAGAGAAAAAGAAGCGCCTTCACGCCCAAAAATTATACGAAGGGATGGAAACGGCTTACCAGGCTTTACACGGCGAGGGACGGGCGCTCGAATCTCTGTCGGTTGTTCTTGATCAGCTGGAGGAATTAACTGCGGTGGATACGTCTTTGCAGCCTTTTTTGGACAAAGTGCGGGACATGTATTTCGAACTGGAGGACATGAGCAGAACGTTTGGCGAATACAAAGAACACATCGAATTCGATCCGCAGCACATTAATCATATTGAAAATCGCCTCGTTCAAATTGACCAGCTTAAACGGAAATACGGGGCCAGCGTGGAGGATATTTTGGCGTATGCAGACAAAATCAAGGGCGAACTGGATGACTTGGTCCATAAAGACGAACGGGTGGATGCACTGCGCGAACAGCAAAAAGCATTGCTGGCTGATCTGATCAGACAGGCTGCCCGATTAACGGAACAACGTCGAAAAGTGGCCCGCCATTTGGTCAAGCACATTCACAAAGAATTAAAGGATTTGTATATGGACCAGACCGTCGTGAACATTGCTGTAGAGCCCCTTGCCAACGGTCAGGAAATTGAACATGAGGGCCGCAAGCGCTTTATTAACAAACAGGGTTGGGACGAAGTGAAGATCTTGATCTCCGCTAACCCTGGAGAACCACTCAAACCGTTGTCCAAAACAGCGTCGGGTGGTGAACTATCGCGGTTTATGCTCAGCCTAAAAACGGTTTTTTCCCGCGTTGAACCAGTGGCGACAATGATTTTTGATGAGGTGGATACCGGCGTCAGCGGCCGAGTGGCCGGCGCCATGGCTGAAAAATTGCTGGCCATTTCGCGGGATCAACAAGTGCTGTGTATCACGCATCAGCCCCAGGTCGCCGCACTCAGCGATCATCATTATCGTATCGTCAAAGAAGTTGACGGCGGATCGACAATGACAAACATCATTCCCTTGAACGACGAAGAAAAACAACTGGAGCTGGCTCGGATGATGGGCGGAGATGAAGTGACTTCGGCATCAGCCAATCATGCCCATGAGTTATTCGAATCGGCTAGGAACTTGAAACAGAAATGGCAGGAGCTATCCAAATGAGGATAGCTTTTTTACATTTCCGCAGTTATATTTGTATGGGCCGAAGGCAACTCTATAGATACAGTCACATGGAGGTGCAGGTAAGGGAAGTAGGAGAGTGATCATCGTTGTTCCAGAACAGAAAAAAACTGGTTGGCCTATGTCTCATTGTTTTCACCTTACTGCTTGTCAGTTCACCCCCCTTTCAGCAATTTGCATCGCTGCCCAATGAAATCCGATTGTTTGAAGGCATGTCATCTCCGTTTTCCTTAACGTTTCCCACTGTTGCCGATGTTGAATCCGATCACCCGGACATTGTCGGTGTCGCCACTGGAGAACCAGAAAATGTTTCTGCCGAGCGTACGATTCATGCCTTTAAAGCTGGACAGGCTGAACTGATGGTCAAGCTGGGACAAATTCCTTTGAAAAAAGTGAAAGTGGATGTCTTGCCGGATGTTAAAGTCTATCCGGGCGGTCAATCCATCGGCGTTAAATTGAACGCTGCCGGCGCCTTGGTTGTCGGCCATCATTTTATTGAAGATCATCAAAAAAAAGTATCTCCAGGGGAAAAGGCCGATATTCAAGTCGGAGACATGATCGTGGAAATGAATGACGTCAAAATCAAAAATTTGGACCAAATTGGGAAAATCGTCGATGAAGCCGGCGAAAACGGCGATACACTGGACATTAAATTGGTTCGAGGAAAAGAAACGAAGCAAGTGTCTTTAGAGCCGGTTTACGACAAAAAGGAAGAAAGGTACCGATTGGGTCTGTACATCCGCAATTCCGCGGCAGGAGTCGGCACGCTGACGTTTATCCATCCCGAATCACAAGCCTACGGGGCCTTAGGTCATGTCATTTCTGACGTTGATACCCAAAAACCGATCATCGTCGGAGACGGAAAAATTGTCGATTCAAACGTCAGTTCCATTGAAAAAGGAACCAGAGGAGCCCCCGGAGAAAAGTTCAGCAGTCTGGATGAGAGCAAAACATTAGGGAAAGTCACCAAAAATACACCCTTCGGCATTTTTGGGCACATGGAAAAACCGGTTAAAAATGGCGTGATTGATGAACCGATCCCGATAGGCTTGAGTGAAGATGTGCGGGAAGGTCCCGCTGAAATTTTAACGGTTGTCAACGGCCAGAAAGTGGAAAAGTTCGCTATTGAAGTCGTGGACATTGTCGAGCAAAAATTTCCGGCAACAAAAGGTTTGGTCATTAAAGTCACGGATGAACGATTATTAAAGGAAACGGGAGGCATTGTCCAGGGGATGAGCGGAAGTCCGATTATCCAAGACGGGAAATTAATCGGAGCGGTGACGCATGTATTTGTGAACGATCCTACTTCTGGATATGGCTGTTTTATTGAATGGATGCTGCAAGATGCCGACATTCCCTTACAACCGGAGCAAAAACCAAAGGCTAGCTAGCCCTTGGTTTTTTGCTTACATAGTATCATCAAATGCCCATCATCGATGCTCCACATCAGGATGCGCCACATCGCGGCCCGGCATTCGTTTATTTTATCAAAAAAGAGCAAATTTTGGCGAAAGAAACTATCATATTATTTTTAAGAATTGGCAGGGAAAGGTAGAAGGGATGTCGAAAATAAATGGGTGGAAACAATAAAATTGAGCGATTGAACATGCTTGTGAACATGCTTGGGCTCCGCCCGATTTGTTAACGATTACTTTGATGTTGAGAAGGAGGAAATTTTAATTATGGATCGAATCAAGATCGTCATTGCTGACGACAACAAAGAGTTTGTTGATTTGCTGGCTGAATTTTTTTCCGTCCAGGATGATATGGAAGTGGTTGGCACGGGTTACAACGGATTGGAAATATTGGATCTGCTTGAGGAAGTCCACCCGGATGTCATTATTTTGGATATTATTATGCCTCATTTAGACGGTTTGGCCGTTTTGGAAAAATTAAGAGCAGAAAAAAAGCAAACACAGGCAAAAATCATCATGTTAACCGCTTTTGGTCAAGAGGATGTCACCAAACGAGCGGTTGAATTGGACGCCTCTTATTATATTTTGAAACCGTTTGAAATGGACGTGCTGGCCCAGCGCATCAGACAGTTGGTATCTTCCCCTGTTCCCGTCAACAGTCCCGTGAACGCGATGTCCGCCCAGCAAGTGCGTCCTTCTTTTGAAAATAATCAATCCGCGTCCCAACCTAAGGAACAAAGTCTGGACTCGACGATTACGGGTATCATCCATCAAATCGGCGTTCCAGCGCATATTAAGGGTTATCAGTATCTTCGGGAAGCGATAACGATGGTTTATTTCGATTTGGATTTACTCGGTTCCATTACGAAAATTTTATATCCGGATATTGCCAAAAAGTTTAATACGACACCGAGCCGGGTGGAAAGAGCGATTCGTCATGCCATTGAAGTCGCCTGGGGTCGGGGCAATTTAGAATCGATCAACAAAATGTTTAGCAATACGATCAGCAGCAACAGAGCGAAACCGACCAATTCAGAATTTATTGCCATGGTTGCCGATAAATTGCGTTTGGAACATAACAAAGTCAGCTAAAAACACCCGTACTCAACGTCTGCCACTAAAGACAGCGCTTAAGCGGGACCTAAGGATAGGGATAGCGCTTATAAAGAACAGAGCGCATATAAAGAACAGTATGTAGCGCCTATATAGATCAGTGTGTTGCGCCTATAAAGAATGTTGTGTTGTGCCTATAAAGAATGTTGTGTTGTGCCTATCAAGAGCAGGGTGTGGCATAGAACAGGGTGTGACGCCTATCAAGTGTGCTGGTCCGGAAAACACTCTTTCCTTCAGCGGGGAAGAGTGTTTTTTTCGTT